>JAKSBL010000432.1 GCA_022361115.1 Spirochaetota bacterium
CAACATCCAGGTGAATCCAGAATAGAGGTTCGTCTTCCATTGGGAAAAGTTTTTGATAAAACTCTTTATAATTCTCCTCTTTAGTATCACGAGGACTTTTTAACCAGAGAGGATGCTGGTCATTGATGACAGACCCATTAAGCTTAATCGGGAAGGGCAAAAAGTTACAATACTTTTCAATAACACTTCGTACACGCACTGGATCAAAAAACTCTTTATCTTCATCAGCAATGTGAAGAATTACATCTGTACCTCGTTCTTTTCGTTTCCCCTCTTCAATGGTATACTCAATACCCCCAGCATTGATCCAGTGAGCAGCAGGTTCATCCTGGTAACTTTTTGTAACAATTTCTACTTTGCTACTCACCATAAATGCAGAATAAAACCCTAAACCAAAGTGACCAATAATCTGGTTTTCTTCTTTACTGTCTTTATAGCGCTCCATAAATTCTTCAGCACCGGAAAAGGCAATTTGATTAATATATTTTTTAATCTCTTCAGCACTCATTCCAATCCCATTATCAGAAAAAGTAAGAGTTTTTTTGTCTTTATCAGTGGTAACTTCAATCCCCAGCTCTCCTAATTCTCCTTCATAGTCTCCTAAAAGAGAAAGCTGTTTCAGTTTTGCACAAGCATCGACGGCATTTGAGATCAATTCGCGGATAAATATCTCTTTATCCGAATAAAGCCATTTTTTTATAATTGGTAAAATATTGTCAGTATGAATGGAAAGATTACCTTTTTCCTGAGTTTTCGGCATGTTCACTCCTTATTTTTGAAACATTATAAATTTAAGTTAAATTGATTGTTCAGTAAGTATCAATTAGAATGGTTTAATTGAAAATAATAAAAATCTGGTTAAAGGTCAATATTTTTTTACTCAATATCATTAATTTAAACGTGATTTTAACAATAATTATATAAAATTGCCGCTATCTTTGGTTTTCATCATGAAAACAAACCAAATTCATCTTTGAAAAGACGCAATATAATAGATTAAATTTGACTTTTATATAGAAAAAATTTATTGTTTTTCTATATTTATTTCATTGATTTTTAACAGATATCAGCATAGTCTCTCTAACTATGACAATTTGTCAGAATAATTAAAAAGGATATGATATGAAAAAAATAATTTTA
>JAKSBL010000538.1 GCA_022361115.1 Spirochaetota bacterium
GATAATATTTCTGATGAATTAAAGATGATGATTGGTAAAATCAATCAAAGTGGAATGGCAATTGAAGACCTATTTTGTCAAATTGATGAATTCATAACAGATGATTATAAGATTGAAAAAAAATCATTAGAATTAGTAGAACAAATTGACCTATTTATGGCCAAAAATGATGATCTTTTAAAAGAAAATAAAATTACAATAAAAAAAGAAATGATGGCAACTCAAGTTGTATTTTCTGAAGATTTATTCCAAAGAATACTTTTACATTTAGTACAAGTTTCTATTAAAGGATTTAAAGTCGTCTCTCAAAAAGATGTTTTTATAAAAATAATGGTTACATCTGATGAGATGATAATCGTTTATGGTGATTCTTCCCATCCTTTGCAAATAGATTCAGTAGAAATTCAATATGAAAATGTTCTGAAAACCAAAAGATGTCTCTCACTTATTTTCTTAAAGAATATTTTAAATTTTTGCCAGGGAGAAATAAAATACTATAAAGATGAAGAGTGGAAAACAATCACAGAGAAACTTGATTTAAGTTTCCCTTGTACAGACGGAATGATCATTCAAATTCCACTTAATAAATAATATGGCCTACTGATTCCTTTTTAAAAGCTTCTTTGTCACTGATCTTCAAAGGAAGGACGACATACATGTTTAATCCTTTATCCTTCTTGTTTTCAGCCCAGATAAATCCATGATGACGTTTCAAGATACCTTTACAAATAGGTAAGCCCAGACCAGTTCCGCCCCCCATAAACTCACTATCTGAAGAATGATGTTTTTCTATATCGATTAACTCAACAAATTTATTAAATACCCTGCTGAGTTTTTCTTCAGGTATACCAATACCAGTGTCAGAAACAACTATCTCAATATGCTGATCAGCAGCCAATCCATGTTTATCCGTTACAGAAGGAGAAGGATAATAAATTTCTACATTAATAGCTCCTTCATTCTCAGTATACTTAATGGAATTATTTACCAAATTACTGATTACCTGGGTTATTTTAACACTATCACATTCGATTTTTGGTATATCTCCATGAAGGTGGTATTGGGCAACCTGTTTGCGATCCTGCAAAACCATTGCATAATCTTCTAAAACTGTTTTTACAATTTCTGTAATATCAGTAAGATCTATTTCCATAAATGGGACTTCGTTCTCAATATAGGACAGGGTCAGCATGTCTTTAATGATCCGTTCCAGCCTTTTCGTATTTCTTTCTACAATTCTTAAAATTTTTTCATGTTCCGGATTTAATTGACCCATACGGTTGGTCAGCAATAATCCAATATATCCGATGATGGTAACCAAAGGAGTCCTTAATTCATGAGAGGCAATAGAGATAAAATCTGATTTAATTTTGTCCACCTCTTTCAAATCTTTATTGACTAATTGCAACTCCTTAATTTCTTTTTCCAAATGATAAACTAATTGCTCACTATGTTCTTTCAGTAGATCAGGTATTCTTTCTGGATCTATAAAATCTTTTTTTCCTTTCAGATACTCTTCCATTCTATCTAAAAAATCTCGGGTAATTGGCTTGGTTAAAAATCCATCACAGCCTGCAATTAATGCCCTTTCCCGGGATTTTGCCTGTACATTAGCAGTTAAGGCAACTAAAGGAATATGCTTACATTTATCTATGGATTTTAAACGGGTAGCAATTTCAAAACCGTTCATTCCTGCCATATTAATATCTAATAAAATAAGATCAACTTGCTCTTTCTGAGCTAACTCAATTCCAGTTATTCCTTCTTCTGCTTCGATAAGATGATA
>JAKSBL010000215.1 GCA_022361115.1 Spirochaetota bacterium
AAAAAAATAAAAATCAAATAAAATCTTATAGCAGATAGTCATTAAAAATAAAAACTAATTAAAAAAAGCCTGTTCAGCTATATTTAAGCCTTTTAGAAGAGGAGAAATCATGTATCCTTTTGAGCATTCTACTGAAGAAATTAAACAACAAATCGAAATTGTGACTCACCACCTGATAGAATATTTTAAGAATTTTGAAGAACATCTTCTTGACCGTTCTCAAGAAGGGCTGGAAAAAGCCTTGCAAATAGCTAATAAAAAAAGTAATCCACCAATGGAAAAGCAGGATTTTCAGGAAATCATTCAGCAGATGTTTGAGCAAATCCCTCAAGCTTTAAATACTGTCAGCGGCGGGTATTTAGCGTATATTCCTGGTGGTGGCTTATTTGAGTCAGCAATAGCTGATTTTATCACCACAGCTCTCAATCGTTATGTAGGAATTAATTTTGCTGCCCCCCTATTATCACATATGGAAAAAGAAGCTCTCCAATGGATGATTCAGTGGGTAGGTTTTACAGAAAAAAGTAGCGGAGTATTTACTACTGGAGGATCTATTGCAAATCTGACAGCACTGATTACTGCCCGGACCATAAAACTGGGAGAAAATATTGCCAAAGGAATCATTTATACCAGTGAATTAACACATCATTCTGTAAAAAAAGCTGCCATGGCAGCAGGTATCTTAGATAAACAACTCCGTTTTGTATCTGTCAATAATCAGGGGCAGATGGATATTAAGGAATTAGACAAGCAAATACAGATAGATAGTCAGCAGGGATTTATCCCATTTTTAGTGATTGGTAATGCAGGGACAACAGATTGTGGATCAGTCGATGATTTATCTGAGATTGCTCAAGTTGCTCAGCAAAATAACCTCTGGTTTCATGTGGACGGTGCTTATGGAGGCTTTTTTGTCCTGACAGAACGGGGAAAAAAAGTACTAAGAGGAATAGAGCAGGCTGATTCGATTACCCTTGATCCCCATAAAGGTTTGTTTTTGCCCTATGGAACTGGAGCTGTTCTGGTCAGAAATAGTCAAAATCTTACTAAAACTTTTCGCTGTAGTGCCCAATATATTACAGATACCATTGAAAATGAATCACTCTGGGATTTTAGTGAAATGTCTTTAGAGCTTTCTCGAGAGGCTAGAGGGGTAAAGGTCTGGCTGCCAATAAAAGCATTTGGCGTAAAGGAATTTATTAAGAATCTGGATGAAAAATTAACTTTAACTGAGGAGCTTTATCGTCAGCTTAAAGATTTCCAAAATTGTGAGATCTATGGGACTCCGCAACTGACAGTTATTGCTTTTCGATTTCAATTTTCAGAAGGCAATCTAACAGAAGAAAATGAAAAGAACAAAGCTATTCTAAGAGCAGTGAACAGAAAAAATCGAATTCATATTTCCGGCACCACTATTAATGGAAAATATTATTTACGCAGTTGTATTCTATCTTATCGAACTCATAAAAAACAAATTGATTGGTTACTGGAAGATCTGCAATTTGCGTTAGAGGGTAGTGATTCGCTTTAGCTGTAAGCAGAAATACTCTCCTCAACAGTGTAATCAATATTACAGAATGCTGCTATTTGTTGAGTGTTTTTTTCCAGTTCAGAATAATAGGTGCCAGGTATCATGTTTTCAATGGTATATTCCATACCATCTTTGCAGATTAATACTAATTTGAGTACTTTTTTCCGTTGATTTTTTGAACTGTTTTTATCTTCTGATTTCAGCTTTCCTTTATAAAAAATTATCATTCGTAAGTTAGCAACTTCCTCAATAGGAAAAACTTTTTTTTTCGCCAAAAAGGTTAAGCCAAAAAAACTCTCTATTTGCTGAGTGCTTTTATTAAAAACCCATTTTTCTTGATAAAAAGCAGCAAAAAAAATAATGGCTGCTAAAATAAACGGAATCAAATTAGATGTTTGAAATATATCTGTTATTTGTCCATCCTGATTTGCTATGACGATTGCTCCTAAAATAAAGAAAAAGATGGTCAGGTAAATAATACGAATATGTATTCCAAATGCTAAAACGATTTGGTTATCATTTTTGTTTTTTAAGTTAAATTTTGTATAAATAATAAACTCCTTGTTATCTAATAAATTACAATTTATCATATTTGCTATAATGAATCAATAACAAACAATAGAGTTTAAGATGAATAAAAGCTTTACTAAATAATCAAAAAAAATACTATGACATGATCTGTATTAGAAAGTATAGAGGGTAATAAAAAAGGTGTTAAATCAAAAAAATGACCTAACACCATGGCATATATTCACAATCCGTTTTTTAACTTAAAAGGAAAAATTTATTTTTTCAAGATTTTTGGTTTATTGTTTTTTACATATTCTGCAAATGTATAGGTAATATCCGTTTTAACACCTTCACCACGGATTATAAAATTTACCTGGTTTTTTTCAATTAAGTCATATGATTCTTGGTCAAATTTTCTGATTTGCCTTTTATCCATTTTGATTGTTTTTAAAGATTTCAGTTTTCCGATTTTTCTTAATACTGAAATATTCGTGTCGCTTAAATCCAGATATTCTAAATTGGAAAGACCGTCAACATTCCCTAATTCTCTGATATCTGTATCATGCAGATTGAGTTTTTTTAACTTGGTGAGGTAATTTAAATTGCTGAGAGATTCAAGATCCTGGTCTTTCAATAAAAGTACTTCTAAATTTTGGGGTAGTAATGAACAATCAAGTTTACCAAAACTATTTCTAGATAAGTCCAAGTAGACAAGTTGCTCTAATTTCCTAAAACCTGCATCAATCTTGGAAAAGGAATTTCTGTTTAATGCAAGAGTAGTAAGAGAAGGAAGATCTGGAATATTTTCTAATTTTTTCAATCGGTTAGCTGTTAATAAAAGAATTTTTAATTCTGGTAATGCCGGCAATGCAGAGATATGAGATATTTTATTGCCTGATAAATCCAGGTAAGTCAATTCCGGATGATACTTTAGGTTTTGGAAATCTTTTATTTTATTATAAGCCAGGGTAAGGAGTTTTAGTTTTGTTAGAAGATTTAAATTTTTTAATTCAGTGATTTTACAATTTGATAGCATCAGTTTTTCCAATTGTGTTAAACTGTCTAAATTTTTGATCTCCTTTATATCATTTAGCTCCAGGTTTAGTGTTTTTAAACTGGATAATTTATCTAATCCACTGATAGTTGTTAAATCAGTAAGAGATGCGTCAAAATATTTAAGGTTAGCAAAATCATCTAAATTTGATATTTCTTTCAGATCTTCAAAACCCAGATCAAAAAATTCAATTTCTCCTTTTGATCGGCCTTGTAACTCTGGTATATCTAAGGGGATTTCGTAGAGGTCGGTTGGTTCATATTCTAATCGCACCCATCCTTGATCGGTTTTCCGGCTCTGGCCATTGATAGCCAGCTCAAAATCTGAAGACTGGAACATTTCATATAAATCAAATGAAGATTTAAATAATTTATTAATACGATAAAAATCAGAGATAGAGTTCGAATCCATGGCAGTATTATTAAAAGTATAATTTTTATAAATTAAATTACCATCGGGGTCCAATAAATTAATTTCCAGATCAATTTGATAAAGATAAACTATATACCCCAGTAAACTGGTTTTATTGATTTTTAAAATTACTGTTGGAAGGTCATTATTGGGATTATCAAAAACCACTTTATAACCACTGGCTTCCAAACAATTCTTGGTCATTCCTTTCAGAAGATCATAAAAATTTGTTTTGGAACCAAAAAGTTGTTTACCCCAGTTACAGCAGGTGTATTCCAGCTCTTCGGGGTCTGCATTTTCTAAACCTCTATTGTCTTCTAATGTTAAATAGACCTGTTGTTTTATTTCTTTTAAAGATCCCCAGTTTGGATAACCCATTGGCAAAGTGGTTTTAAAGGAAAATGCCATTGTAATGAAAATAAAACAAAAAGAAATTGCTAAAATTATTTTTTTCATATCATATCCTTTTTAATTATTCGGTAATGTCAAAAGTTTTTTACTTCATTAATAATTTTTTATAAATGATGATCACAGCGAAGCTGCCCCGCATTGAGTACAATGCTTAGCTAAAGA
>JAKSBL010000576.1 GCA_022361115.1 Spirochaetota bacterium
TAAGAATATAACCAATACGCATATTAGCTAATCTTAAGTAAGTTAAAATTGTAACAGACTCTGAACGAGTCAGTACAATCTAAGATTGCTTCGCATTCTTTATGGTTGGCTTACATGTTTTGTATTAATCGTTTCAGTGACTTTCAATTCTAAGATTATTTTGTTCTCAACTACAATATCAGCTAGATAATAACCAACCAATTCATCTTGATATTTAACATCATATCTTACTTCTAAAAGTGCTTGCATATTTAATTTTTTTAACTCAATCATTAAAGCATTTTTATAGCATTGTTCATTTAAACCAAATCCTAATGACCTATGAACAGTGATTGATGCGCCAATTATTGTTGTGGATAATTCTGGATAAAGATAATTAGACATATTATTGTCTCCTTTTGTTTTTCTTTACCTCCAATCCATATTGAAAATTATCTGTCAAGGCTGCCTTTCAAAGGCACACGAAGTGCTCCGGCCTTTACAGATAATTTTTCAATATGATATAATAAAAAAAGCAAAAGGAATTTTATCTATTGAGATAAATCCACAACAATTAAATGTGACCTTTGTGTTTCTCAGTGTCCTCCTGTGATCATCATAAGTTTTTCATATTTTCATAAAAAATTTGACAGTACCTTCAAAATTATCAGCAGCATGCTACAAAAAATCGAGGAAACAAAATTGTATATTTTCGACAATAATCTTTTTTTAAAAAGATTGGAACTCTAGTTCTGGTGATTGAAAAAAATTTTTAGTAAATTGAACGGCTTGTTCCTTATCAAAGATTTTACAAGTAAAGAGGACCACCGCAAAAAATTTTTTTGAAGACCAAACATAAAGGGAAATTCCAGAATCAATCAATGGAATAAATGCATCATAACCTTGGTTTTCTGCTTTTCCCAACCCTTCCGGGGCATGAATGATTGGTTTGCCATAGGTTCTTAAGTTGAGGTGTGCAGCTATTCCTGACAAAAATTCTTCTACTCTTTGATGATTGATTTCACTGGTGTAGTACCCTTCCATGAGTAATCGTTGTCTGGTTATTTCCGGTGCTAGATCTTTCACAGCATGCTCCTTGCTAATTTAAAAATCGATAGCCTTTCCCATAATATATTTCCGAGCTTTTGATGTTGCTCCAAAATATACTGATCTGGTTCTCTATTCGTCTAAAACAGGTGGTATAATATTTTTAGTATAACAGGCAGACAGGATTGGAAAAAATCATAATCAAGTATAACATTTTTGTTATTTAGCAGGGAAAGTAAAATTTAGTTTTCTGAATTTTTTTTAAAAGAGCATTATTTGCTGGAATAACTCTCATACTGAATAATGAAGAGACATGAGGTAATGAAGTTGCAGAATATGTTTTGCTTATTAAAGTTGTTTTAAATCATATGAGATGGTATGATCTAATTTAATACCACTAATTTCTTCAGAGTATTTTGTGACTAATAATTTTTTCTGATTTATTTCCAGCTTGCCTTTTGATTGATATATTTCATTTTTATTGCGTGAATCAATAATAAAATCCATAAGATACTTATTTCTTTGTTGTGCCAGATTGATGGTATAATAAACTATTCTTAATCCGAGACGTGTATTTAGTTCATTTTCTTTGTCTATTTCATATTCATTTTGAAAAAGAATAATATCATGAAAAATTCCTTTGCAAATTTCCAAAATTACATTACTAATCGTGTTTCTCCAGCCTTCTTGACTTAAAGGGATGGATTCTTTCCATTTAATACTGAGTTCTAAACACTTATTAGTCAACTCGGCAATATTAGATATTCTTAACTGGGTTTTTTCTTTAACAATAAATTCTATATTGGTCTCTTGTAATACAGTATATATAATTAGTGATATGTTGAGAGTTTTGTATTCAGGAACATCTAATACATAATCTTTAATAGATTCTATATCAATATTATACTGGTTCCCCTTTTTAGTAATATTAAAAACAGTTTCTCTTTTATAAGTTGTTCCATCTGTCTTTTTTAATTGATACAGGGAAAAATATTTATGATTGTTATAATCTCCTGGTTTTATTGTGACTTTTTGGGCAAAAAGATAAGTTGACAAAAATAGAATAAAACTTATAAAAAATATTCTTTTCATTTTAATTCCTCAGAAAATCGGTTGTTTTTTGATTTTGTATAAATGCGTGTTTATGCATAATAAGAACAATATAACCTTTTTTTGATATTTTTAAAAAGTGAGTATAGCATTTTTACAGAAAACTTAAAAGGGTAATTTATTGGATATTTGTAGTTTTTGGTATTTAAGCCGGGTGATCATGATATTTACCTTGTATTTAAAGGGGATTAATTATAGAATAATGTACCTATTCTTTCACCTAATATTAATATTTCTGATAAAGTATAATGTGTTTTTTTACATTTTCATTTATGGAGCAGTCTATGAGTTATCAATTGTATGAGTTATTAAAA
>JAKSBL010000656.1 GCA_022361115.1 Spirochaetota bacterium
CAACTATAATAAATGAAGAAATCATTTTTTGACATCTGATGTTCTTTATCATATTTTCCGGTTAATAACCCCATTGCCAGAGGAGAGCGAATAATACTTGCAAGATTATTCTCTTTACACAATTCAACCAGTTCAGCTGAAGGATTAAAAAGATTCATTTCATGCTGTACCGCAGTAAAGTCTTTTTTATGAATACATGATTTCACCTCAAGGGGATTTTGTGTACTCCATCCATAACTACGAATAACACCACTTTGTTTTAACTCATCCAATGTACTTAAAACTTCTAACAGCTGATCATTGGCTGCCCCACAATGCAATTGGTATAGATCAATATAATCGGTACTTAGTCTCTTTAAAGAATCATAACAAGCTTTCTTTATATACTCAGGACTAATATCAGTGCCGGTAATTTCTTTTTTACCTTCATTAATGGTAAATCCGAATTTTGTGGCTATGATAACTTTATCCCTTTTTCCTTGTATTGCTTGACCGATTACCCTTTCGCTATGACCTGTTCCATAGGCATCAGAAGTATCAAAAAAATTAATCCCGAGTTCCATAGCAGCAGCAATGGCCTGAATAGATTCGCGATCATCAACCTCTCCCCAGCCGTCTGCTTTGCCATTTAAAAAAAACTGTCCTCCTATTGCCCAGCAGCCTGCACCTAATGCACTTACTTCCAGCCCTGATCTACCCAGTTTTGTTGTTTTACTCCAGTTACTTAAATTTTGTTCTTTTTTTTACTCATGTTTAGGCTCCTTTAAAATTTTTCACAGATATTCACCTGGAAATACTAAATAACACGAGAAAGGATTTTCTGTGTCTATTTACCTTTCTTTGCGTCAATCTGTATTATTTTCATTGTTATACTTAACCATTTATTTATAGACAAATAAGTGGTATACTTGTAGGGCCAATTTTATAATAATTATTAATACCACTTTTAGGATATTAAATGTATGGAATACAAATAGATAAAAACTCAATTTTCACCATTACACGGCAACTTTATGATCAATTAAGAAATTTAATCCTTAATAACGAATTAAAAGCTGGCACAAAAATCCCTTCAAGCCGGAATTTGTCAAAAGAACTAAAAATATCCAGAATTATAGTTGTGGAAGTTTATGAGCAGTTAATAGCTGAAGGTTTTTTAAACCCCCGGAAAGGGGCAGGCACATTTGTTGCAGATGGCGCTTTTCTCCAAAACAATAAAAAAGATCCTGTAAGGTCAACTTCCCAGGCAATTAATACAAACAAATCTTCGACAAATTGCTTTGCTGAAATCTCTTTCAAAATCGGGATTCCAGATCTCTCACTATTTCCTGTCAATAAATGGATTAAAGTTTTAAAAGATGTTTATCAATTTGCCCATCTCTCACATTTTGGCTATACCAATCCAGGAGGAATAGCAGAATTAAAAATAAAACTTGCAGAATATTTACTCCGTTCTAAAGGAATTCGCTGTTATCCAGAACAAGTTATTATTTTAGCAGGCTCATCTCAATGTATACTAACAGCAGCTAAACTTGTTGCCGATTACTCAGAAAAAATCATTGTTGAAGATCCTTCCTATAAAAAGGTCTATGAACTTCTGACAAGTAACCAGTTAAAAATTACACCCGTACCTGTCGATCACCAGGGGATTCAAATTAGTAAAATCCCGGAAAACAAAAAACAATTGTCCATGATAATAACCCCTTCTCATCATTTTCCGTTAGGAAGTATACTCCCAATACAAAGAAGAATAAAGTTAATTGAAATAGTTAGAAACAACCAGGGATATATAATAGAAAATGATTATGACAGTGAATTTAAATATACTGGACAAACAGTACAAGCTTTACAGACCCTTGATCCAGATAGAGTGTTGCATATTGGTACATTTAGTGAAACATTATTCCCTTCCATCAGACTGGGCTATTTAATCGTACCAGTTAACCTTATTGCTAAGTGCAGCACCATTGTTATCAAAAATGAACTTGCAGTTCCTTCTTTAAACCAATTAGCATTAGCTATTTTTATTGAAGAAGGGCACCTGGAAAAACACATTAATCAAATGAAGAAACATTATCTTAAAAAAAGAGAATTACTATATTCCTTATTAACAGATACTTTTGATAACAATATTGAAATCTTAGGTGATCCAACCGGCCTTTTTTTAACCGTCAGCTTTTTAAATGTAGAATGGAATGATAAAGCTATAAACAAACTTAAAGAGTATCAGGTCAATGTAGATACAGTAGCGAATCATACGATCATTAAAGGCAAACATAAAGATAAATTGATATTGGGATTTGGCAGTTTATCGTTTAAACAAATTGAAGAGGGAATAAACCAGCTGAAAAAAGCTGTAAAGGATATACTAGCTGAAAGAGTTTGAGAAACTAAAAATTGGGTAGTATAGTTGCGGTTGGCATTTTATTTTCCGGAAGCCATTTTTTCAAGATTTTTTCAAAGGTTCCATCTTTTTTCATAGAATCTAATGCTGACTGCCATTTTTTTGTTACTTCTCTTTTTGTATTTCTAGAAAAAGCGATATACATTTGAACAGTATTAAAACGATAGATGATTTCATAATCATCAGGATTATATCCCCCTTCTAAAACTGCACTTTTGTAACTGCTATCTGCACTTACAAATACTTTAATTCTATTCTTTTCGATTTTAAAAATATTTAACTTTCGTTCTGTTACCTTTTCCAGATTTTGAAACCCCTGCTTCTCCAGGTACTGGGTCCAGGCATAATTATTAACGGTTCCTATTCGAGTAATTTTTTTCGCATCATCTAAACAACTGATATGTATACCTGAACCTTCTTTAGCTACAAATACCCAATCATTTTCAACAATTGGGCCAATCCATTGAAAAAGAGATTCCCGTTCTTTTGTTCTTGTCATAGTAAAAACGACTTTATTATTTTCTTCAGTAATAATCTTGTATGCTCTGGTCCAGGGTACAATATTGATGGGAAAATTTGTTTTCAGCCTTTTTTGAATTTCAGTAACAATTTCTACACCAAAACCAGCTGGCTTACCATTCTGATCTGTAAAACTATAAGGAGGATCTTCTTCTGTAAAAAGTTCTAGTGTTTGAGACTGAAGTGAACAGAGAATGAAAATTAAAACACTAAAGGTAATAATAAATTTTCTCATTCTTTATCCCAAAAAATGTTCGTTATATTAATGATAGGATAAAGTCAAATTATAGTCAATATAAAAAAAACAAAACCATTCTTCAAAAGATTTTTTCACTGATTTAAACAATGCCTGTTTTACTATCAAAAAAAGTGAATAAAATCAAGGATGATATCTCACGGTAACTGATTTTAACATTTTTTTTGCTGTTGTGATTTTTTCTAAATTGGGATTGATAGATCCATCCAGCCCTTTAATATGTCCATGACCTATTAATTTCAAAGTTATCTGCTCCTCAGTCTTTCCGGTTTTAAGAACACCTTGGTAAAGCAGCGATGGTTGACCATTAAATGGATGATAATTGCAGTGATTTTTATCTAAATATTTATGAAAGGACAAATTATAATCATAAGACATATTGATTTCCAGATTAATAAAATATTCATCAGCTGTTAATTGAAAAGGAATGGCCCAGGGATAAATAAAACTGGATTTGGGTGTGGCTGTAGTGATTGCATCAGGTACCGGTTGATCACTGGTCGGCATAAAATAATCAGGAGCTGTCATTATATTTCTGGCATATGACCAGATAGGAAGACAGGAGGGGCTTCTGGTATTTTCCCCATATCCCCAAAGTGCTTTCCCGCTTTTTTGAGTAATCAGTATTGTATCCAGGTATTTCCCTTCTCGATCAGCCAGCCAGATCACAAATTGAGGATTGTGGTTTCTTTTGATCATTCTTAAATAATGGCGATAATAATGTTTATCAATGGTAATTTTTAAAAAAAGTTGTCTTGCCGACCTGCTATGATTTTCAGATAATATTGATGCATATTTCTCTTGCCTGGAGGAACAATTAGATAAAAGAAAAAAGCAAATCAATAGGATTATGTAAAAGATTTTTCCCTTTAAATGAACCATTATTAAATATATTGTTATATGATCGACTTAAACTCAAAATGATTATACCTCAGAGACTGTTCATTGTCAATCCACTCAAACCCCAATTACCTGTAGTCTTCTATATCAACTTCTGGATAAATTTTTTTTGCACAATCAGGGCAGATACCATGACTAAATTCAGCTGCTGATCGTTTACTGATATAAGTTTCAATCTGGCTCCAATATCCTTCATCATCACGAATCTTTTTACAATTGCTGCAAATTGGTAATAAACCTTTTAATTGCTTCACTTCAGAGGTATGACTTTCAATTTTGGATTCATAAGTAAAAATGAGTTTATGAATAAATTTTTCAAAAATAATCATAATGAAAACAGAAAAAATAAAGCCAATCATAGCTATGGAAAAAGTTCTAATGAGCTGGGCCTGATAAGTTGTATGCATCCTTTCGGTTTCACTCTTGACCAACTCGTCAACATCATCTAAGTAAACACCAGTAGCAACCACCCAATCATAGGGTTTATACAATTTAGCATATGACATTTTGTGGGCAATTTTCTCTGAGTTCATTTTTTTAAAATAATACTCAAAATATAATTCTCCAGCTTTTTTTATTCCATTCAGTTCTATTTCATAAGGACGATTCCCTTTTATATCTGTGGTATTAGTGGATAACCATATCCCTTCTGTCTCCGGCAAATTGGGATGAATCTTTCTGATTGCATAATTATCTCCCCCTTCATAATTAATAATCCAATTTACCCAGATATAACCATCATCAATGAGCCGAAGATTTCTGATATGTTGACCAATCCGTTCCATACAAATTTCTTCTAATTGCTGATCTGTTAAGTTTTTTCCGGAAAGCTCTTCTCTAACCAGAAGCCTTTCATTTTCAATTAAGTGAAAGGTTCGATCAATAGCATTGCGGAGAAAGCGTTTTTTTTCGTTAATAATACTGGTGGACAATTGTTCGATCTTTATCTTATACTCTCTTTTTATACTATTGCTATAGAAAATAGAAAGTAAAAATACTAATAAAATCATAGCCAGAATGAAGCTGAAATAGAAATAATTACGAATTTTATTTTTTTCAATTTTTATAGATTTTATATTATTTTCAGTATTTGACACTTTTTCTATCCGTATATTATAATTATAAAACCAAAATAAAGAAAGGGGTCAAAAAAAGTTAAACCAATTTAGCATGAAGATCAATTTAACAGGCAAAACAGCAAATTTTTCAGTTCATACTGATTTTTAACGACAAGCCGGTTGCTGTAGAGTGGTTGTGGGCAGCTACTTGATTTCTATAGAGGCTACAGAAAATAATGCTTATATTGATTTATCCGATGGAACTGGTCATTGGATAAAAATTACTGGCAAATTTTAATTGTCCTTAAATAAACGTGGAGCAAAACGACTTTGAATCATACCGCCAATGATTTGTGCAATTTCCTTTCTGGACAATCCGAGGGCTTTTTCACCGATTTCATAGATAAAAGAGATTTCGCTCTCTGCTATTACATTGTCAACTAAAGCGATCTCAATTAAGTACTGCAGCATTTGATACCTTTCCATAGGATTTTGTTCTAAAATTGCAGAACAGGATTGCTGAAATATCTTACCCACATCTTTAGATTTGAGTATAGAAGCAAACAATTCTCCAGGAAAAACCAAAAACTCTGATAAGGACTGGATAATATGACTCACCTCATCACTAGAGAGTTGATTATCAATTCCTGCCATAATTAAACCACCGCTGGCAATAAACTGCATTCGAAAATGATCCAGCTCAGAATGACAAATTACCTGCATCATTTTTAGCAATTCATTCATTTTTTTCAACAAATCTTGATCCTCTGTAATTTTATCCCCTTTTGCTATTTGAGAATATAAATTGGACTGGCTAAAATGCTGTATTGATTTAATTCGAATAGGATTGAGGGGATGAGAGGTTTGCAAAGCAAATGGTTCTTTTTTCAAATTATCCAGTACTTTATCAATCTCCTTCATGTATTCTTTAATATCAAAATCAATTTTGTTTGGATCTAAACCGGATGCCAGCTTAAAGAAATTCATAATACAGTTATCCAGATCAGGAGAGGCAATAAAACCATAGCGGTCAGCAGATAATTCTGATAATTGATGCCAGAGATTGATCTTATTTTGAAAAATCAAGGGCATTTCTTTTCTCCCAGGAAAAACAAACTTAATAACTCTGATCAGATCTACATATCTGCTGATGAGATGACCAATTTCATGCCCAATGACAAACTTTAGCTCATTTTTATTAAACTTCTCAATTAAAGCAGAATTAATCATGATTTTATGAGGATGTTCTTTTTCCATACTGGAATAAGCAGAGCAGTTGATATTGGGAGAATTGGTAATATAAAAATCTATCTCTTCTTCAAATTTTAAGACTTCCTTAACTTCATGACAGAGCTGATAAAGATTACCAGCCAGTTTTTTAGTTATTTTAAAATCCATTCCTTCCAGATAGGATTTTAATGTGTCATTCTCTTTTTCTACTTTTCCTTCCCGGATAACTTGTTCAATCAACTTCCCTTCAAAA
>JAKSBL010000437.1 GCA_022361115.1 Spirochaetota bacterium
TTAAAAAGTATAAAGTATAATTTAGGGACATTTTCAGTTTTATAGTTTTATTACCTAATATTTATATTCATTGCAAAATTAGAAAAAAATAATTTAGGGACATTTTGATTTAACTATTATTAAATTACACAACTTTATTATCATTGAATATATTTAGTAACAGAAAATTGTGTTTTTTGTACTTTATTAAAGATTTTTTTTAAGAGAGATGATTTATTTGTAAAGTGAAAGAATATTCGTGCCTGATTAATAGTTCCGGCAAACCACTTGATATCTATTGATCTTTTTGCTTATTACCTAAAATCCTCATTTACTGGGTCTGCTTAATTAGCAGATTGAACATACTGCAACTCATACAATGTATGATATAATCCTCTTTTCTCCAGCAGCTGTTCATGATTTCCTGTTTCAACCATTTCTCCCTGTTTTAAAACCAGAATTCGATCTGCATTACGAATAGTAGATAAGCGATGAGCGATCACAATTGAAGTCCTGCCCTCCAGTAAACGATCAAGTGCTTTTTGAATCCAGCTTTCAGTCTCTGTGTCAATATTGGCAGTTGCTTCATCCAGAAGAATAATTCCAGGATTATGAGCAATAACCCGGGCAAAAGAGAGTAATTGTCTTTCACCTGCAGAGATATTGGTTGCTCCTTCATTTAAGAGAGTATCATATCCTTTTTCCATCCCTAAAATAAAATCATGAGCATAAACTACTTTGGCTGCTTCTTCTATTTCTTCTTGGGAAAAATCACGACCTAAGGCAATATTTTCACGTACTGTACCCGAAAATAAAAAAACATCCTGAATAACTGGCTGGACTAGTGTTCTTAATTGGGAAAGAGGAATACTCTTTATCGGCAAACCATCAATTGAAATATTACCAGATTGTATATCCCAGAGCCGGGTAATTAAATTAATAATCGTTGTTTTACCGGCTCCTGTATAACCAACTATAGCAATTCTCTCGCCAGGCTCAACAGTAAAGCTTAAATTTCGCAGAACTGGCTCATCCTCTTTGTAAGCAAAACAGACTTTCTCAAAGTCAATATGTCCTTTAAAGTCAGATAAATTCAGTTTTTGCTCTGCACTATCATCCTTAATAACATTTTTTAATTCCATGAAATGAAAAACCCGTTCTCCCCCAGCCATAGCAGACTGCATAATATTAAATTTTTCTGACATATCTTTAATTGGATCATAAAATTTTTCAATAAGATTGATAAAAGCAAAGAGTACTCCCAATGAGACTAAACCACTCTTGTTAAATCCTGCACCGAAATAAATAACCACTGCAACAGAAGAATAGGCAAGTAAATCAATGAGAGGACGAAAAGTTGCAAAGACATACATCTCTGAAAGATTTGCTTTTAAAAGTTGATGATTATCCTTATCAAATTCGCCGGCTGTTCGGATTTCTTTAGCAAACATCTGCACCACACTCATCCCTGCAATATGCTCTGAAAGAAAAGTATTTACTTTGGCTACACATTTTCTTAAATTGCGATAAGCTTTTCTGCTGTACTGTCTAAATATTAAAGAAAGCAAAACGACCGGCGGCAATGTAGCTAAAGTAATTAATCCCAACCGAACATCCAGAACAAAAAATGCGATTAAAACACCAATCATTATGGAAATGTCTTTTAAAAAACTGATAAACACTGACGTAAAAAGCTCATTGATTGTTTCTACATCATTACTCAAAGCACTGACTAATTTTCCAACTGGAGTATTGCCCAGCCAGCTTAAAGATTGACGAATCAGATTGGAAAAAAGTTTTTGTCGAATATCCTTCATTACATTTTGACTGGTCAGTGCCATAAGATATATTTGTATAAAACTAAAAACTAAAGAACAGAGTAATAAAAGAAGAAAAAGTAATGTTGCCCGAGATATGCCTTTTTTATCCTGACTAGTAATAAAGGCTTTTTGTTTTTGAGGCAAACCTCTTAGATCTTCTAATAAAATAGCTGCCTGTTCATTATCTTTAATTAGCTTATTCTGAATCCCGGCAGGTAATTCAGGAGGAATTTTATTCACCTCAAAAAGGTAATAGGCTTCATTAGTAGCATAACCAAGCTTTTTTGCTTCATTTTTTCTTATGAAAGATTGATTCTGGATAAAAACAGTTTCATTCCCCACCACTTTTTGAGGAACTAAAACCCAATAGTTTAAAATATGTGTATCAATCGTTCGTTGTAATAATAAAGGGATAGCAATCTCTGCTGCTGTAGCAAAAAACAATGCCAGTACTGCAATAACAGCTATCAGCCGGTAAGGCCGAATAAACATAAAAATTTTTTTTAATATGACAGGATCGTATCCTTTAATATCCTGTTCGGTTTTATCCTGACTCATATAACTTGTTGTCTCTCCTTAATATCACCTATAAAACACTTTAATTTATATTACTTTATACATAGCCAGCTGATAGTTCTCATTCATTACCAGTTTTGCAATTCATAAATCTCAGCATAAAAACCAGGCTTTTTCAGTAAACTATCATGGGTTCCCTGCTGGACAATCCGGCCTTTATCCAGTACCATGATTAAATCAGCCTCTTTCAGTGCAGATATACGATGACTAATAATCATGGTAGTTTTTTCTTTTCTGTTTTTTAAAATATGATCAATAATCTTTGCTTCAGTTTCAGTATCGACAGCTGACAAAGCATCATCAAAAACCAGTATTTCCGGATCAATCAATAAAGCCCTGCTAATTGCTAGCCTTTGTTTTTGCCCTCCGGAAAGGGTGGTTCCTTTTTCCCCGACCAGTGTTTCCATTCCTTTTGGGAAATTTTGTATATCTGTAGAAATAGTGGAAAGATCTGCAACTTTTAAGATTTCTTCCAAAGGAGCATCATCGGTTCCAAATAAAATATTTTCTTTAATGGTTTTTGAAAATAAAAAGGTTTCCTGTGGAACAAAACCAAATGCTTTACGTAAACTGGTTAATTGAAATTCCTGTATATCCTGCCCACCAATGGTGATGGTTCCTGGCGGAGGATCCAAGAGGCGGGAAAATAATTTTACCAGAGTGGTTTTTCCGCTGCCAGTTTTACCAAGAACTCCTAAGATTTGCCCTTTTTTTAGTGTGAATGAAATGTTTGATAATACTTCTGTTTGGCTTTCCGGATAACAATAGGAAAGATCTTTGACTTTAATATCACCAACCGGAAGACTAGCTAATGCATTTGCTTGATTTGAAATATCAGGAGCAGTATCAAGGACTTCATTAATCCTTTTTAAAGAAGCCGCTCCCCTTTGAATAATATTTATGGTAAATCCTACTCCAATCATGGGCCAAATCAGCATACCCAGATAACTCATAATTGCTACAAATTCACCAGTAGTGAGATTCATTTGTAACACAGCATTTCCACCTATAAAAAGCAATATTAAAGTAGAAAAACCAGCAACAAAAGCAATTAAAGGAAAGAAAAAGCCCCAGATCCGAACCAGTTGCATATTTTTTTGCCGGTAAAAATCGCTTGCTTCCATAAATTTATTTAAAAAATAATTTTCTTTAACAAAACTTTTAATGACTCTGGTACCGGTTAATGCCTCTTGTCCCTGTTCAGAAATACGGGAAAAGCCTTCCTGTACATCTTTAAAAAGCCTGCCAAGGGAACGGCCAAAAAAAAGAATAAAAAGGGTTAGAAAGGGCAATGGCAAAATAGAAAATATAGCTACAGTAGAATTTTCTGAAAATAACACGATTAAAACCGCACCGGCTAAAACTGTTCCATCCACAAAAGCTACTAATCCCATTCCAGTAGCCATACGGATAGCTCGCATGTCATTAGTAGCCCTGGCCATTAAATCTCCGGTTTTATTTTTTCCATAAAATGACGAGGTAAGATTAAGAAGATGATCAAAATAACGCTCTCGCAACTTAGATTCTATCCTGCGACTGGCACCATGAATAAAAAAACGCCAGCCAAAGCGAGTAATCGCGATACCAACAGCTGTAATAATAATGAGGCTACACCAAATAATAATTTGTTGCATTTCAAAATCCCCAAACTGGATACTATCTATAATACGTTTTAGTAATTGGGGAATGATTAACTGTCCTAGGTCAGCCAGTATGACAAAAAACAATCCGGCAATATACCACCAGAAAAAATGTTTTGCATAGGGAAGGATAGTTCTATATTCTTTTAGCAATCATAAATCCTTTAACTAAATAACTATACATCATAATAAGCTTTTCATTTAAGAAAGAAAAGGGATTTTTCCAGAATATTTTTATACAATTGAAAAAATGGAATTAATGGTTAAATACAAAAATGGCAACCAGTAAAAGCCGGGTGAGTTTTTTAGAAATGGGTTTTAAAAGATATTTTTAAAATTAATCTTGCATTAAATAATTGAGAATGTTAAAAAAATATTTAAAGAAATTACCATGAAAAAAACACTTGCCAAAATCTTATTATTTCTGTTTTGCCTCATCCTATTGATGACAATGGCCATTTTAATTTGGAGCCGTTCTCCATTCAGCCTCATGGCTGAAGTTGAAAAAGCAATGGCATCTGATGCTAAAGTATTGGTAGAAAATCATAATAAATGGATTCTTTTTAAACCCAAAAAACCAACTGATACCGCTCTCATTATTTATCCCGGCACTCGAGTGAATGTAAAAGCATATTCACCAACTGCCAGGCAAATTGCCGCCAAAGGTTTTCAGGTTTTTTTGGTAAAAATGCCCCTTAATTTAAGTGTTTTAGGGATAAACAGAGCAAATCAGGTCATCCGTTCTTTTCCGGAGATAAAAAAATGGGCAATAACAGGCCATTCAATGGGCGGTTCAATGGCAGCTTATTATGTTGAAAAACACCCTCAACAGATAGAGGGTTTATTATTTTGGGCTTCCTATCCTGGACAGGGCATAGATCTGACCGGTTCACCTCACTTAAAAGTTATGTCCCTTTACGGAGAACTGGATGGGCTGGCAACTCCTCAGGATATCGAAGATCATAAAAGTGATCTTCCCCAACATACCATTTATGTGGAAATAAAGGGGGGAAATCATGCGCAATTTGGCTGGTATGGAGAACAAAAAAGAGACCATCCTGCTAAAATCACCTATACTGAACAGCAAAAAATCATTGTTGAAAAAACCATAGAGTTCTTAAACTCTTTATAAAAATTTTATTTAATCAAACCAAGTTATTCTCATTTCCTTTCTTGACAGAACACATAAGTTAAGCTAAATTCCTCATAATATTTTAAATCAGGATGTTTAATTGGCTATTTTAAGTTTAAATCAAATTCATTTTTCTATTAACGGGATATCCCTACTTGAAAATATAAATTTACAGATGGAAGCAGGTGAAAAAGTGTGTTTACTTGGTAGAAATGGTGCTGGAAAAACCACTTTGCTTAAGATAATTAATGAAGAACTGATTCCGGATAGAGGGGAAATATCTTACCAAAAAGGGATAAAGATCAGCCGTTTAACCCAAGAGATACCTGGTCAGCAAACAGGCACAGTTTTTCAAATAGTGGAAAAGGATTTAGAACTTCAGTATCCAGAATATGATCGGCAGGAAGTAATTCATCAAATCGAGCGGATAATTTCATTAATGAATTTGGATAAAAACCAGGATTTTAATACTCTTTCCGTCGGATTACAGCGAAGAGTCTTATTAGCACAAGCATTAGCAAAAGATCCTGATTTAATTATTTTAGATGAACCAACTAACCATCTGGATATTGACTCAATTAAATGGCTCGAACGTTTTTTTCAGAATTATCAAGGGGCGATTTTACTGGTTACTCATGATCGGGAATTTTTAAATCAGATAGCCACCCGTATCCTCTTTTTAGACCGGGGTTATTTAAAAAGTTATCCAGGGGATTATCAAAAATTTCTCCAAAAAAGGGAAGAAGATCTGGCAAATGAAGACAATGCTAATCGAGTATTTGATAAAAAACTAGCAGATGAAGAAGCCTGGAAAAAACAGGGACTAAAAGCCCGCCGTAAAAGGAATATGGGGAGAGTTCGTGCTTTAGAAAAGATGAGAGAATTAAGAAGCCAGCGTAAAAATCTGGCTCAAAATCCCCGTCTGCAAATGCAGGAAATAGAAAAATCAGGCCGACTGGTATTAGAAGCAAAAAACATCCATTTTCATTACCAAATAGACGAACCAATTATTCAAGATTTTACAACAACCATAATGCGGGGGGATAAAGTTGGAATTATCGGCCCCAATGGTTGTGGAAAATCCACACTTTTAAAGATTTTATTAAACCAATTACCACCCCAACAAGGAACCATCCGTAAAGGTACTCAGTTACAGATTGCCTATTTTGATCAATCTCGTATCCAGCTAGATGACAATTTGACACTTCAAGAAAATATTTCCGGCTCTAATGACAAAGTGATTTTTAATCAGCAGCCCAGGCACATTATCAGTTATTTAGAAGACTTTCTTTTTTTACCCCAGCAGATAAAAAATCCTGTTTCCAGTTTATCAGGAGGAGAAAAAAACCGCTTACTTCTGGCAAAAATGTTTGCTCAACCGGCAAATCTATTAGTTCTTGATGAACCCACTAATGACCTGGATATTGAAACTCTGGAACTTTTGGAAGAATTATTAATTAATTTCAGTGGAACCGTTTTTCTCATTACCCATGACCGGTCTTTTCTTAACAATGTAGCTACAGATGTAATTGTTTTTCAAGGCAATGGAAAATTACAACGTTTTTTTGGCGGTTACGATGACGCTTATGAACCAGAAAATAAAAAAAGACAAAGGAAAGCTAAGAGTGAACGGATAAAAAACCGAACCAGCAAAGGGCTTACTTTTAAAGAAAAACAAGAACTCCAGCAGATCCCTCTGCAAATTGAAAAGCTGGAAGAGGAACAGCACCACCTCCATACCAACATGGAAGATCCCCAATTTTATAAACAAGACCAGGATAAGATTAAGGAACAGCAAAGCCGCTTATTATCCATTGAAGAAGAACTCCCTCTGTTATATCAGCGCTGGGAAGAGTTAGAAGCAAAAAATGAGCGCTCATAGATCGATTTTATACACCAAACCAAAACTGCTCTAATTCTTCTAGTTTTTTCATTTTTTTAGTCTCTTCTGCAACAGAACGAAACCAGTCAAGATGACAATACCGGTGATAGAGAAGATAAGTCATTATCCTTCGAGTCAATTGATCATTGATTTCTAATGATGATAAACCATAAGCTTTAAAAAATTCCTTAAATAACCCACTATTGCCCTGGGTAATAAAAAGCCCAACGCCACAAAAATCATATTCCCGATGACCAGTCATGGATGGTTCAAAATCAATTAGTCCGGTTAATTTTAATTTTCCATTTTTTCTTTGAACAAATAAATGTTCCAGCATTATCTCTGTGTGTAAGGGGACTTGATACTGCTTTTCTAGCGGATCAATTGGTACAGAACGTAAATATGGCCCTAACTGATTTAACCAGGATGCATCCAGTTGATAATTCTGATGATGAGTTAAAAAATCCTTTTGTTGTTTTTTAATAAAAGGTTCCCATTTAAAAGGAAGCCTCTGAAATTGTTCAATGGGAACTGCATGAAGTGATTGGATCGTCTCTCCCAGTTGACGGATTAGCTCTAACTTTTCCTGATATTCCAGAGCCTGCCATACCTCTTTTAATAAATTTCCCTGGATCTTTTCCATTATGATATAAGGATATTCCGACCAATATTGAGCTGTAATGATCTTAGGAGTCGCTATTGATAATTTACCATCAATAATAGATAAAAATTCCCTTTCTGTTTCATAAAATTCTTTGTCTTCTTTAGCAAAAAATTTAATAATATATCGATCCTCTAAAGAGTAAACTAGCTGTGATCCCTCATTGATCTTTTCATATTGGCCAGCCAGCTGATTTTTTTGAAGAATATCTTCCAGCAAAATACTGCATAGATTGTGGTCTTCTTTTAGCTGTTTAAAATCCATTGCAGCAATTTTTTCAATATCTTCCTTTTTCATATCTTGTTTCTCATCTGTTTTTGGCTATTTTAAAGATTACTTTTAAAAAAAACAACTATTTCCCAAAGAAGCCTTTTTTAACTGGCATGATTTGAAATAAATCCTGTTCTGGTTTATTGCCTTTTTTTGGATTAAACTGAAAAATAATTTTCGGACCCAAAAAAGCAATAATCCTGCCCCGTTCGTCCCCTTCACCAGAAATTTTAACAGCCAGAGTATCAGGAACTTCACTGGCTATAAAAGCAGCTGCAGCAGTTCCTGAGCCAGCAAAGGGAACCACTTCTAAAATATGTTCAACCGATTGCCTGGTAACCCCTTCAATATTCTGCAGGGTTCCGCACAATTCTCCGCTAGTATTAAAAAACAAAGCACCATCGCGGTTGGCAGCTAACTTAAACAAAGCTTGCAGGTTTTTATGAAAAACATTTAGGGCCTCCTTACCCAACCCAGCCTGCACCTTCTTAATGTTATCTAAATTAGCTAACAGATCCATTTCTTCAGTAAAGGAATCAATAGCAATGGAGGGGTCAATCAGCAAACTCCCCCCCATATTTCGTAAACGATGCTTCATTAGTTTAGGCTCACTAACTAAAACCAGAATAGAATTAGGGAAAATAGTATGCTTTACATAATATACTGCCTGTAAAATAACTCTTTGCAAAACACGTTGATCAATAGAAACCAGTAATTCAGGCACTCGGGTGGCTTCTAATAATATTTTGCGGGTTTTGTTTTGTAAAATCTTTTTATATTCTTCTAAAAGTGCATAATCCGTCTGAGAAATGATTTGCTTCTTAAAAAATTTTAATATAAAGTTCATTTACTTTATGCCTCTTTTGTATTAATCCCTCCCACTATATCATGATAAAGATAATTAAGAAAGAAATTCTCCCATCTTATACAGAAAATTGATTTTTTTTTGAGTTCACTTTGCTTTCATCAATGTTTTTTATTACTATTAAAACAAGTTGTTTATATTTTCTATTCCAGGAGGTAATCATGGAAAGTTTAAAATTAGGAGTACTAGGAGCATCAAACCATTTTATTAAAAGAATCTTACACCCATTACAGCAGTCCTCGTTGATTGAACTTCAGGCATTAGCCTCCCGGTCTGAAGAAAAAGCAAAAAATATTGCCGGGAAATGGGGTATTCCTGGTTATTATTCCTCTTATGAAGAGTTACTGAAAGATAAAAGTATTGAAGCGGTTTACATTCCTCTACCCAATCATCTTCACCTGGAATGGGTAAAAAAGGCTGCTGGAGCAGGAAAACATGTGATTTGCGAAAAACCCTTGACTATGAATGGCGAAGAGGCAAAAGAACTTTTAGAATTTGCTAAAGACAAGCAGTTAAAAATCATGGAAGCTTTTATGTATCGCTTTCATCCTAAATGGAAACATGCAAAAACACTGGTCCAACAGGGAGAAATTGGAAAAATTCGGGGGATACATACTATTTTTTCTTACAATAACACCAATCCTGCCAATATTCGGAATATTAAAGATTTTGGAGGGGGAGCATTAATGGATATTGGTTGTTATGCAATTTCTACTGCCAGGTATCTCCTGGATCTTCAGCCACAGCGAGTCGTTTCGACTATGAATATTGATGCTGGCTTTAAAACAGATGTTCTCACATCAGTCATCATGGACTTTGGCGAGATAAAAGGACTATTCACAACTGCAACCAGTTTTTTTGACCAGCAGGAAGTAAAAATATTTGGTACCAGTGGTGCTATTACAATTACCATGCCTTTTAATGACTTTTCCGACATCAAAAGTTCTATAGTAGTAGAAACTGGACTGGGCAAAAGAATTGTTGAATTTGAGCCAGTGAATCAGTATCAACTTCAGTTTGAGGAATTTGTATCAGCAATTAGAAAAAACACAAACATCAAAGTTAGCTTGGAAGAGAGTTTAAAAAATATGCTGGTCATTGATGCTATTCGTAAATCCACAGTAACTGAATCCTGGGTAACACTTTAAAAAAATTTTGTAAAATTGGTTTTTTTACCCCTTTATAGGGTATTATTTATTTAATAATGTGACGATAAAAGTATAAATGAAAAAGCTGAAATTCACCTTTTCAATTCTACTTTTAATCTTTTGCACCTCATTATTTGCAGAAATTCAATTTCAACCAGTTGCTATTAATGATGAAAACCGGTTTCTTTTTGAATCCACTGAAATTATAGGAGGAAATCCTCCTTTAAAAACTTTGTTTTATGGAAAACTGGAAGATCAGCAAACGAAATATCAGGCTATGTCTGTATATCCGGAAAATTTTGTTTATTTTAAAAGTTTGCAAAAAATTTTTATTCAAAACAGAATCGGTTTATTTAGTTATGATATTATGAAAAATAAAATCCAGGAAGTGGGTGCTTTTCCCGGATTAACTAAAAAAAATGAATATTCCATTTCTCAAATACTTAAAGCTGCTATTTCTCCTAATAATCGATATATCCTGGGAAAAATTCCTATTTCTCCCTCCCGCTCCAATATTATCCTTTATGATCTAGCAGATAACAAACAGCTAATAGTGGTAAAAGATGTTGAAACCCTTCCTGGCAGTCCTGTAGGATTGTGGTCTGTTGATTCTAATTTTTTTATTTATCAAAAAAATGAAAAACTCTATTATTTTTCATTATCTGATTATAAAAAAGATATTTTGCTGACTGAAGAGTGGAGAATTATTGGTCGGGCAAAACTAAAAAATGCTTTTTGGACAAATGATAACCATTTAGTGTGGATAGAAAAAAACTTAATCTTTAGAGGCGATCCCTATCAGTTTTATTATCGATCCATATATAAAAGTTATCTCCGACAGGGAGAAATCATAGGAAAAATCCCTTTTGAATTTGATCCCTCTTTTGATAGTTTTGTCTATAATGAAAAAGCTAACCGTTTTTTTATTGTAAAAGATGGGGTAAGCATATTTTACTATTCTCTCACCCATCATATAACCCAAAATCCCTATATTCAGTTAAATGACCATATGCGATATGATCGTAGTGTAATCATGGATAACGGAGAAGGAATTATTTCTGTTGATATCCTTGCCAATGGAATAGTGAACAAAAGACTATATTTAGTCAAAAAAACTGATGATGATTATATTTTTCATCCATTTTTACCTGCAGAACTAAAAAATACTAAAATTTATGATTTTACTTTAAGTCAACAAGATAAAATTTTCGTTTTAAATACAGAAAAAGGTGCTTTTGCCTATCATTTTGATCAGGAAAATCCAGCCTGGAGTTACAATAACCAGGCAGTATTACAAGCGGTCCAGATTTTTAGTAATACATGGATTTTAGGAGGAAACAAAACAACAGTTATGTTTGATACCTCAGGAAAAACCACCCCCCTTTTTGCCTCATCTTTTGATAATGCAGGTTTTTTCCAGGGTAATATTGTAGCCACAATCGCTAATCAAAAATATATTATTAATAATCAAACAAAATCTCTCTCCACCATGAGTGCAGAAGGTATTCACCTGTCTCAATTAACCAAAAATAATAACTACCGGCTATTATCCAGAGAAATTCGCAAAGGCTTCTACCAGCAAAGTGTTTATTTAAAAGAATTATACACCGGAAAACTCATTGACATCACAGGAGAACCAGAACTCTATTATCAGCTCTATCAGCCAGAATTAGAATTGGAATATGATTTCTATCAATCTCCGTTACCTGAAAAATATGAATTAACCCTCTTATTTGATTGCATTAAAACGGCTGAAGGGATATTTCCGATTTTACAAAGTTTAAATCAATTTCAAATACCTGCTAATTTCTTTATCAATGGGACTTTTATGGATATCAATCCGATTATTACAACGGAAATTTCTCGTTTTAATGTAGAAGTCGGCAACATGTTTCAGTATTATGTTAATTTAACCCGAACCGATTTCTTGATTGATAAAAACTTCATCCGTCAGGGGTTATCATCAAATGAAGAAAAATACTTTAAATTAACTGGAAAAAACTTTGCCCCTTATTGGCATTCTCCTAATTATGCTGCAAACGAAAAAATAATTAAATTCGGCCAAGCTAGTGGATATCAATATGTAAGCTTTCATTTAGATAGTTATGACTGGGTGAATAAAGATAATCGGGAATTACAAAGTCATTATTATATGAATACTAATGAACTGATCAAACGGATCTTAACCAAATTAAAGCCAGGTCAGGTAATTATATTTAATACTGGCAAAAATTATACCCTGCGTGATGACTGGCTGTTTAACAACATGGATATTTTAATCACCGAACTTATCCGCTCTGGATATTCATTCACGGTTGTGAGTGATCTCATGAAAAAATATCGTTATTAATCTTTCCTTTTGACTGGTAAAAAGAGACTGACTTTTATTCCTTTGCCAGCTTGATTGTCAATTGCAAGAAATCCATTATGTGATTTTAATAAATTAAAGCTTTTTGTTAATCCTAATCCAATATCACCCTTTTGCTGCTTTGAGGTATAAAAAGGTTCAAAGATCTTGCTGATATCTTTTAAGGCTATCCCTTTTCCCTCATCAGTGATGGAGATTTCATAAAAGGAATTATCCGACATCATACTCACTAAATCAGCAATTTCTGAATTGACTTTAGTCAATGCAATGCTGATTTGTATGCAGGGTATTTTCCTATCCTGATCAGGATTTTCAACAGCTTCACAGGCATTTTTTAAAATATTAGCTAACAGCAAATGAACTTGTTTTTGATCTCCAAAAATAATTGCCGGCTCATTCGTATGATTCTGAAAATCAAATTGACACTGAAAATTTTCACTATGACTTTGGATTAATTGCTGAATAATAACAACCAGATCGAAATCCTGATTTGTTTGCATCTGTTCACGGGATAATAAATTTAATTGGCCGATCATCTCTTTTGCCCGGTTAGATGCAGCTTCAATTTGAGCAAGCGGCTCTTTTATGGACTTTGTCTCTATGGTTTCAGTTCCATCAAGGTCAAAGTTTAATAAAAAAAGGGTACCATCTAAAGCTAATAATACATTATTAAAATCGTGGGCATATTTACGAGCTAAATTACTGGCTAGACTAAGCTTTTCATCAATCTGGATATATTTTTCTTTTAATACGGTTTTAGTAACATTCTCAATGGTTAATAAATACTGGTCTTCTTCATCTAATTGCTGAAATTTAATATCATAAAACTGATTTTCTGATTGATCCAAATATATATGGTAATATTTCAGTTCAGCTTGTGATAACTCAATCCACTCTTCAATGGACTTTTTAATTTGAGAAAAAAAAGGATGAATATCCCCCAGTATAATTCCTTGAGAAATCTGGACAGTAAAGTATTGGTTCACAGATTTATTAAAAAAAATAACCTTCAGCTCAGAATTAAACACAATCACACCAGAAGAAATATTTTGGAGAATGCGGTTTGCTAGTTCATCCATAAAAATACCCTTTTTAAACAATCTATTAAAACAATACTTCAATATATATTATATTTGAAATAATCCATTTTTCAATATTTCTACTTCCTCTCCATTTTCTGTGAATCCAGTAACATCAATATTTTCCGAACCAATCATAAAATCATTATGAACTAAAGAATGGTTACACCCAGCAGCTTTCATTTTCTCCGGGTTAGTTAATTCCGCTTTGTTTTCAAATAGTGCAGAAAATCCTTTTCCTAATGCAATATGAGAGGAAGCATTTTCATCATAAAGAATGGAAGAAAAAGTCAATCCTGATTGAGCTATAGCACTGGCTTCATCAACTAATGCAACTTCTCCTAAATAACCGGCACCTTCATCAATTTGTAAATATTTTTCCACTATTGACTTACCCTTTTTTGCACCATAATTAATGACTTTGCCCTCTTTAAATTCAAACCAGGCATCTTCAACCAAGCTTTCCATAACCTTCACCGGCCGGGTAATCTGTACTTTTCCCTCTGTTAAGCGGTAATCAGGAGTAGTAAAAACCTCTTCTGTAGGAATATTTGGTAAAAATAAACGGCCGTCAGCCATTACATGGCCACCACCTGTAAAACAAGTACTGGTATTTAAACCTAAAGTTAATTCTGTACCGGGACCACTAAAAACCATTTTCTTTAATCTCATTTCAGTTAGTTTATTTGCCCGTTTAATTAACTTCTGACTATGTGACTGCCAGGCCTGAACTGGGTCTGGTTGGTCCAGTTTTAAAATAGGAATAATTTTATCCCAGAGTTGTTTAGTTAGTTGTTCTGATGGTTCTTGTTGAAATACTTCAGCAGCCCATTTTGGACCAGGAACATCAATTATACTCCAGCATTGTTGATTGGTTATGAGACTATTATTGAAACAATGTAATTTCTCAGAACGGGCTTTGGTTATCTGGCTGAGTTTATCTGCATCACACCCTTTTAAGTCATGGATCTCTTCTGTACAATCAATCTTTATGAAAGCCCATTTTTCAGAAATTAATTCATAACTTTCATTAATCTTATAATTAGGTAAAAAATCCAGATACTGACCTTCACTATAATCAATACGGGCTCGAACCTGACTATTACTTTTAATTTGAATTTCTACCCATTTTGCTCCTAATTGATAGGCTTTTTCACTAATTACTACAGCAAACTGATAATGGGCAGGATCAGTCCAGATAAACAGGCACTGGCCGGGAATTAAATTTACTCCAACCTTTACTACCAGCTCTGCATATTTATTGATTATTTCTTGATTCATAATGGATCCTTAATAAAAAGATTAAAATTAAAAAAGGTATGAAAGAGATATACAGTTATACCTTTGTTGTTTTTCAGAATTTGATAAAAATCACCATTTTTTCCAAAATAACAGATATTTATAGTAACATGTTTTTCTATAAAAAAGGTTATGAAATTCATGTTTTTTTAAAAATTCAGCTCCCTTTTAATATTAGTAAAAAAAAGAAAACTATGTTAAGATAAGATAACATTTAAAAAGGATTTATTTTGTGAAAAAACGACAGAATTATCTCATTCTTTTTGATATTGACGGAACAATTTTAGATACCAATGGTGATGGTAAAAAGGCATTTCTAGATGCTTTCCAAAACACCTGGCAAGTAAAAATAGACAAGGATGTTAATTTTCTGGGAGGAGTGGATTTGGCGGTTTATCAAGAACTCTGTTCCCATCATCAGATAGATAAAAAATCCAGTTTAACAAAGTGGATGGATTTCCAGGATTGTTATACTGATAAATTGAAAAAGTATTCTAATAATAATCAGTGGCACCTCTTTCCCTATTGTCGAGAAATACTAAATTATTTAAAACCCCTTTTTCCCCTAGCTTTAGTAACTGGCAATATTGAACAGGGGGCTAAAGTGAAACTGGAGCATCATCAGTTGGCTGATTTTTTTCCAGAAGGGGGGTTTGGTGAAAAAGTAAGAGACAGAAATCAATTAGTCGCCCAGGCCATTGAAAAAGCTTCTGCTCATTACGGGCAAGACTTTAAAAATGATCATATTTATCTCATTGGTGATACTATAAAAGATATCGAAAGTTCATTAGAAAATAATATTAAACCCCTCTTGATTGATCACCATAAACGCAATTCTCACCTGCAGGATCAGTATCCGGATTTGCTCTATTTTCACCGCTTTCAGGAAATCCAGGATTATTTTTTAAAAAACATTATTTCTGATAATCAACTATAATAATAGATTTAAGTGAACAGCAAAACCATACTTTCTATACTTTTAATTGATTTTCCAAGGGTAATATACGAATAAACTTTCTCATTGTCAATCATTGTGATTTCTGTTAATATCAAAACCAAAATGAAAAAAAGACACATGGAATGTTAAAGAAATTACTAAGAATAGTTTTTATAAATTTTATTATTCTCACGTCTGTCTATTCTATGGATTTTCATCGCAAAGATAATGCTAAAGGCCCCTTTTACGGTAGAAATTACCACATTCTCTTTTTGCCCTATTATAATTTCCCTGGTTTTTCCAGCCGCAGTAAAAAGCCTTTTGAACTGCAATACCATTTGGCTACCTATTTGGCAAATGATTTTATCACAGACCAAATTGAATGGGATTATACTCAAAACAAAAATATAGTTTATCTGGATTTAGATTATGAGTTTTTGGTAAATGAAATAGGGATAAGTTTTAGCCTCCCTCATAAAATAGAAGTTGGCTTGGATCTTCGGCTGGTTCTTCTTTATGGTGGCTTTTTAGATATCCTGATTGATGGTTTTCATAAGGGTCTGGGTTTCACAGCAGTAGGTTTGGATGGCGGTAGAGAACATTATGAAGATCACCGGAATGAAGTTTACATCAACATTCCTAATCAAAACGGAGTTAATTATTTTGTCGACCAGGATGTTAATTTTGATTTTGGGGATATCGATTTATGGATAAAATATACTTTTTTTGAAAAAAAATGGATTGCCTTAGCTGCTGTGTTTGCTCTAAAAATTCCAACTGGCGGTTTTGAAAATCAAATTCGAGGCTCTGTTTCTCCGGATTTTGGTTTACAGATTTTAGGAGATTTTACCCCTTTTTGGCTAATGAGCTTTTATTTGCAAGCTGGATTGGTTCTGCCATTTGATACATTAAGATTTCAAACTGATCCGAATCCTTTTCCCATGGTTAATGGATTAGTGGGAATCGAACTGCATCCTGTTAAGCTATTTTCTTTACTTGGTCAATTACATATAAAAAACTCACCCATTAAAGGAGAGGTTTTTGATCACTGGAATTATGGTTTAGTAGATCGATTTGGCTGGCCTCAGGTCAATATTTTAGTCGGAGTAAAATTTCAATATAAAAACTTTGTCTGGCAGTTTTACTTTGAAGAAAACCCTCTGGCTTACGCAGGAGCAGATATCGCTTTTAATTTTTTCTTTTCTCATAAACTAAAGATAAATATTTATTAACTTCAATTCAATAGCCACAATCAGCCTCTTATAAAAATTATTTTTTTTATTATCATTTCATTTAAAAGTATTGACAAAAAGCATCAGATAGGTTAAGTTCCTGTTTTTTAGTAAATGAAGGTAATTTTAAGCTTTTTTACCTTTAATTTATATTTTTTTTAATTTTTATAGAATTTCTAAAAAATGGTAGTATATTCATTAGAAATAAATTGATATTTATAAGTATTTATTACCGATATATAAAGTAGACTGGGAGAAAAATATGAAAAAGAAAATCCTTATCCTGTTAATTGTTTTATTATTACCTATTTCCATTTTTACAGCAACTATTGATAAAGTGATAAAATCTGAAACTGCAATTGTGATTACCTGGCAAGATAGTGAAGGAAAATGGCTTGCTTCCGGACCAATACAAACTACGCCGATTGGGATGGAAACAGAAGAAGAAGCTCTTTATTATGTTTATGTCGATCGATTAGATACTCTTAATCTTGTAGGTTTTTTTAAAAAATATACTGTTTACTCTTTAAACCGCAACAAAGTTGATTTTGAAGAAGACCCTCGAACGATCATTACTCAAAAACGACTAGCAAAAAAATAAGCAATAGCTTAATAAATAATCCACTTTTTTTATTTTTTTTCAATCTATAAACGAATATACTGAAACTGTTGGTAAAAACAAATTTTACAAAATCCTTGTTTTTTCTCTAAGGATGGTATAATATCATTTGAAAATTAAGGATAGAATATGAGCATGAAAACAAAACTGGAAATTGCCAAAAATTGGCTGCCTCGTTATACAGGCACGAAGATAGATGATTTTGGAGATTATATTTTATTAACAAACTTTGGTAATTATGTTGAAAAATTTGCCGACCGTTTCAATTGTAACCTCAATGGTATTGGGAGACCTATGCAGGCGGCTACCAATTCTTCAGGTTTATCCATTATCAACTTTGGTATGGGCTCACCGAATGCTGCAACCATAATGGATTTACTCACGGCTCGTCAGCCAGAGGGGGTTTTATTTTTAGGAAAATGTGGTGGTTTAAAAAAAACAGCAGATATTGGCCATTTTATTCTACCAATTGCGGCTATTCGAGGTGAAGGAACCAGTAATGATTATCTGCCTGAAGAAGTTCCGGCTTTACCTTCCTTTAAATTACATAAATTCGTTTCTGATAAAATTTGCAGTCATAATATGGAATATCGAACCGGAGTGGTCTACACAACCAACCGAAGAGTTTGGGAATGGGACAGTGATTTTAAAGAATATCTGCAATCTCTATCAACCATAGCCATTGATATGGAAACAGCAACAGTGTTTATTGTTGGACATGCCAACCAAATCGCTCGCGGAGCTTTGTTATTAGTATCTGATATGCCTCTCATGCCTGACGGAATCAAAACAGAAGAGTCGGATAAGAAAGTCACATCCCAATATGTGGATCTTCATTTAGAGTTAGGGATTGAAGCAATGACAGAAATTGGTATAAAAGGTGAAAAAATAAAACACTTTCAATACTAAACTTATCTTTTTTTATTAAAAATAAATTTTTCTACTCAATCCAAGAGAAATATTATAAAATGTAAAAAAAGTATTTTCTGAGGTTGAGTGTATGAATATTTCTATAAAACAAAAACTCTATTTACTTGGTGTAGTCATCATTGTTATCATCCTGTCCTTAATTGGATTTTTCTTTTTTATCCTTTATCAATACAATACAATGAATGAAATGAATACCCATTTAACAGAAGTTTATAAAAAGGTTCTGCAAAATATCAAAGATGAAAAAGAGTTTTTTCTTACTAAAGATTTTGGGCCGGCTGATCGGATCAGGATGAATGAAATCATCATTACCGGTAAACTCACCGATCTAAAAAATTATACTAATAATCCAGAATTACACCAATTAATGACAACCATTAAGGATAACAATGTACAATATACAATTATTTTTAACCAGGTTTTTAGCTTATATAGCAAAAGAGGTTTGACTGCCTTTCAAGGAAAAAGGGGGATTATACAAGAAGAGATAGAAAATGCTGAAGAAATTATTCAGCAAATCAACAATGACAATCTGCTTGCTAATTTCTTGTTATTAAAAGAAAGTCAAAAAGAGTATTACTTAACAGAAGAAAAATCTTATGTTGATCAATTTAGCAGCCATTATGATAATCTGGTTAATATTATTTATCAACTCAACCTAAATGCGACAATTGGTGAAGAATTATTAGAAATCCTGAATAACTATCAATCTAATTTTTTAGAGATCCCTGACCTGGATACAGAGATCAAAGCTAAGTTACAAAATATTATCCAATTAGGCCTTTCGATACAGACAAATATTGAAAAACTAAACACACGTACCAATGAAGACTTAACACGATCCATTACTCGAATTAGATTGATGGTGATTGTAATCAGTGCTTTATTTATTATTTTAACAGTTTTTATTTTAATTATTACCATTGGATCCATAACCAAACCATTAGGCGGCATCATTCAATTTATACAAAAGCTGACACAGGGGGATTTTAGTCAGCGTATTGAGAGTAAAAAGAAAGATGAGATTGGAAAGTTAACCAATGATTTAAACAACTTTGTCATTACCCTTTGTGATATGATAGATGACATTAAAAAATTATCCACCAGCTCTACTGAAGTCAGTGAAAAACTGGCACTCGCTTCAGAAGAAACTTCCGCAGCTTTAGAAGAGATTCGTTCTAATGTAGATAACATGAAAGAAAAAACCAGTACTTTGAATGAAGAAATCATTACTGCAACAAATTCAAGCGAAATGGTCAGTGATTATACCAAAGATGTAGTTAACAAAATTATCTCCCAAAGTGCAGATATTAATGAATCATCTGCTGCTATTGAGGAAATGATTTCCTCAATTGGCAATATTAATCAAACGACCCAAACCAAAGTTGCTTTGGTCAATCAACTCCAGGATATGGCAATTACTGGTGAAAAAGAAATGGATGAAACCATTGAAATTATCAATAAAATAACCAGTTCAACTGATACTATTCTTAATATGGTTGATATCATTAATGCTATTGCATCACAAACAGATTTACTGGCTATGAATGCAGCTATTGAAGCGGCTCATGCAGGTGAAGCTGGCAAAGGATTTTCTGTAGTAGCTGATGAGATCAGAAAGTTAGCAGAAGATGCGGCTCGAAATGCCAGTGACATCTCTACTTCCCTTTCTCAAATCAGTGAACTCATTAGCCTATCCCGACAATCTTCCTCAGAAACCAGTAAACATTTTACCGATATTGTAGCAGGAATCAGTGATGTATCAGCAAGTTATAAAGAGATCAAACTATCCATGGATGAACTCTCTTTGGGTAGTAAGCAAATTTTGGAGGCCTTAAATTCACTCATTCAATCCAGTGAAGATGTTCAATCATCAGCAACTCAGATGAATGATAAAATTTCTAAAATCAATGATGCTTTGGAAAGAATACAGAATATCTCTAATGACAACAAGAATGGTATGGATGAAGTTACTTTAGGTGTTACGGATATTTTCAAAAATGCTGAACATGTTACCAGTGTTGGTATGGAAAATCGAGATAATGTGACTCATATTGGTACTTTAGTCGATCAATTTAAAACTAAAAAAAATAACTAAATATGATGACATTAAATAATCAATTATCGCAAATTTAAAACATGCGTATCCTTTTATATCAACAAAAATTAATAGGTAAAATTCCCCAGGAAGATGAAAAAAAAATTCTCGATCTTGAGCCTGATTTTCTCTGTTTACCAGAATACTTTTTTCATCCTGAAATCATTGATTTTAAGGAAGCCATTGTTTATCTCAAATCTTTATCAAAAAGAGTGAATAGTTTGATTATTGGGGGATCCACAGTAACAGAAGTAAACGGTTTAAAATATAATAGTTGCTATCTGGCTAATATGGGAGAAATAATCGGAGAATATCGTAAAGTTCATCTTTTTCACCGAGAAGCAGGACGGATAACTCCTGGAAATTCTTATCCAATATTTACTTTTAATCACTTAAGGATTGGAATTCTGATTTGTGCTGATGTATTATATCCTGACTCCTGGCAATCTTTGGCAGCTAAAGGGGTGGATCTGATCTTTATCCCTACCTTTTCTCCTTATAAAGAAGAAGATGCTCAAGCAAAGTTTCAACGGGACGAAGAGATCTTTGTTTCCGGAGCTAGACAAACACAGGCTTTAGTTGTAAAAGTATGTGGAATAGGTATGTACAAGGGGCATCGAATTCAAGGACGTAGCCTAATTGCTGATCCTGCCGGTATCCTCTGGCGAGTAAAACCTGAAGAGGAAGGACAGGTTCATATCAAACTCTTTGAGTATCCGTTCACTAAATCAGTTTAAAGGGAAATTCAATGAAATACAATTTTGATGAAATTATTAACCGTAAAAATAGTGGCGGTATAAAATGGGATTTAGTTGAATATTTTTATAAAGATCCTGAGGTTCTCCCTTTTTGGGTAGCCGACATGGACTTTGCCTGTGCTCTTCCCATCATTCAAGCAATTCAAAAAAGGTTAGAACATCCAATTTTTGGCTATACCCTTCAAACTGAAGAATATAATGATGCGGTTCTCCAATGGATGAAAACCCGCCACCACTGGAATATTAAGAGAAACTGGATTGTCTTTACTCCAGGGATCGTACCTGCATTGAATCTTTTAATCAGAACATTTACCCATCCAGGAGAGAAGGTTATTATTCAAACTCCTGTTTATCACATTTTTTTTCAAGCGGTTAGGAATAATGGGTGTTCAGTTATCGAAAATCAGCTTGTTTTATCAGACCATCAATACCAGATGGATTTTGATTTATTGGAAAAACAAATTGATAAAAGAACCCGTATGTTGATCCTTTGCAGTCCTCAAAATCCAGTAGGCAGAGTTTGGGCTGAAAAAGATTTACTCCGTTTGTTTGAAATTTGTCAGAAACATAACTTATTGATTGTTGCAGATGAAATCCATCATGATTTGATTATGCCTGGCTATCAACATAAAGTCATGGCGTCATTATCTGATGAGATTGCTGATCAAATCATTACCTGTTGTGCTCCCAGCAAAACTTTTAATCTTGCGGGACTACAAACAGCTAATTTGATTATTAAGGACAAGCATTTAAGAAATCAATTTAAAATTGCTTTAGATAATTTAGGAATAACCGGCCCAAATCCTCTCAGCCAGACAGCTTTAATTGCCGCCTATACAAAAGGGGCTGAGTGGCTTGATCAAGTATTAGTATATATTCATAATAATTATCTCTTTTTAAAAAAATATCTGAAAACAGAAATTCCAGAATTAAGGGTTCTTCCGCTTCAAGCTACTTATCTTTGCTGGATTGATTGCAGTGCTTTAAATATGAATGATCAACAAATAAAATTATTTTTTCAAGATAATGCAAAAGTAGGAATCGAAGAAGGTTACCGTTTTGGCTCAA
>JAKSBL010000485.1 GCA_022361115.1 Spirochaetota bacterium
GAATAATAAATACAAGCAAATTGAAACCGGCAAATAACAATCAGGTATTTCAATTAAAACAACTCAATCATTTTACCCATTTTTCAAGCTGATATAAAACTGCATTTTTTACAAATAATTTACCCTAAAAAAATTAAAATTAGCTGCTGATTCCTCTTGACCGTAATTTAATCCATTCTTATCTTAAATATATTGAGTTTGAGGAGGTATCTTTATGTCAAAATATATCATTGCTTATCATGGGGGAAAAAATCCTTCTACCCCGGAAGAAGGGGCAAAGGGGATGGAAAAATGGCAGGCCTGGATTACTAATTTGGGAGATGCAATCATAAATCCTGGAACACCTTTAAGTATGAATAAAACAGTTAGTAAAACAGGAATTTCTGATCCTGATGAGTCACAATCCTTATCTGGCTATACTATTGTTCAAGCAGAAAATATGGATAAAGCTTTACAGATGGCTCAATCCTGTCCTTTTCTGGAAATGGGAACCTTAGAAGTTGCCCAGGTTATGGAGATGAAACAGGAAAAATGAGTAGCTAAGGTAGGATAATACACCAACTAACAAATCATATAATCTTTACCCATGCAAACACATTGATTGATAAAGAATAAATTTTGCAGTTCATCTTTTGAAAAATGTGAAAAAAATAAAAAATAATTAATTTTTTTTTATAAAAACATTAATTTACTTGACATTGATATACTTCAATGGTAATCTAGTATGGTGTTTGATGATTCATTCACTAAACTAACTTATTAATAGATAATCAATCCAAAAAACCTGATACAGGTAATTGTCTTAAAAGAAAAGTGTATTGATCAAAGAAACCAGATATCTGGGTTTTTTGTTTTTACTTTTTTCATATTTTGTCTTTTCTTAGTATATTTCCAATAAAATTTTATTCAGTTTAGTAAATATTAAAGCGCTTTAAAAATAAATAAAAATAATTAAAAAGGAGAATAGCTTAATAAAAATTAGTTAAAGTAATCTAAATTTACCTCAGTTTTCGTTTTTTGTATTCGGTAATCTGTTAATAAAGTTAGTTTTAATTTTTTCGGTTAGATAAAAATGTAAATTTGGAGGTAATGAATGAATTTTAAAAAAATCAGTTTTAAACAGTGGATGATACTGTTTTGCTTTTTGATTTCCTCTTTTTTAGTTTTTTCGCAGGTGAATACAGGAGGAAATTATAATACCAGTCATCATAATAAAGAGATTATCGGTTATATCACTCAATGGGATGCCTGGAAATCTTCTTCAGCAGGTGTTCCGTCGGCAGGTGCATTGACTCATTTAAATATTGACTACTCTAAATATACCATTTTAAATTTTTCTTTTTTTGGAGTAGCAGTCGATGGATCATTGCATAGTGGAGATTTTCGGAATAAACAAATTTATCAGCCTGGTACTGTTCAGGATCCGGCAGATATTTTTTACACAGATATTTATAGTAGTTGGGATTTGCACATCCTTTTTGGAGAAATAGAACCCATTCAATATATCAATGAAGCTATAGCAGAAAGATGCCGCCAACAAGGATTTGAAGTTGAAGTAGGCGGTTCTACCTGGTCCCATCCTACCTGGGGAATTAGCGGCAGTTTACCTGTTCCTCTTCATAAAGAAGATGGGGCTCCCGGATTGCTGGAATTAGCTCATCAAAACGGGGTGAAAGTTATGGCCTCCATTGGCGGCTGGAGTATGTGTAGGCATTTTCCAGAAATGGCTGCCGATCCGGTGAAAAGACAAAGATTTATTGATGATTGTGTAAAACTTATCAATATAGGTTTTGATGGTATTGATCTGGATTGGGAATATCCTGGACCTTATGCCGGAATGAATTTTACAGGAACACAAGCTGATTTTGCCAATTTTACTCAATTAGTTGAAGAAATCCGCAGTGCCATTGGACCAGATAAACTGATCACAGCTGCTTTTTCTGCAAATCCTACTAAAATAGAAGGTTTTCAATGGGATCAATTAGCAAATTTAATGGATTATTTTAATTTCATGACCTATGATTTTAATGGCGGGTGGTCCAATAAAGCAGGAATTAATGCCCCTTTAAATGAATATGACGGAGCAGAAGAACCTACCTTAAATCATCAGTCGACATATCAAAAGCTTGTTGATCTTGGTGTTCCTAGCCAAAAAATAAATTTTGGTTTGCCTTTTTATGGACGTGGTGTGATTTGCAATGGAAATGCTGATTTAAATCAGCCAACTGTTAAACGTCAGGAAACCGTGCAGCCCGATGGTCCGATTACCACCTGTGCTGATTTTACCAATTGGCCAAGAGATGTTTATGATGGAACCCCTAATTACTTCTATATTAAGCAAAAAGCTCTGGGTGCAGGAAGCGGCTGGACCCGACATTGGAATGATCAAGCAAAAGTTCCCTATCTAACAAAAAATCAATATTTTCTAAGTTATGATGATGAAGAATCCATTGCACATAAAGCACAATTTATTGTCGATCATCAACTTGCCGGAACTATCATCTGGACAGTTTATGGAGATCTGGAAATTAGCGGAACAGCTACTTCATTTGGAAGTAAGTTAAAAAGGTGGTCAGATGTTAAGTCACCACTGATTAATAAGGTTAATGAAATTTTTGCTAATGGTAATTCAAACCTGGCACCCCAGGTGTCTATTACCAGTCCTCAAAACAATGCAACCTTTACTGAAGGAACGAATATAACCATTACAGCTGATGCAATTGATACCGATGGAGTCATTACTCAAGTTGAGTTTTTTGTAGGAAGTTCCTCTATTGGTGTAAGTTCAACTTTTCCCTATAGTATCGTATGGACAAATGCAACAGCTGGTACATATGCTTTAAAAGCAGTGGCGACTGATGATGGCGGTGCAATGACCACCTCTGCAACGGTTACTATAATAGTTCAAGGAACAGGAGATAATTTACCTCCAACCGTCTCAATTACAGACCCTGCAGATGGCAGTAGTTTTGATAAAAACTCAAATATACTGATTCAGGCCACTGCCGAGGATTCAGACGGAACCGTTGTCAATGTCGATTTTTATCAAGGTTCCACTTTATTAGGTTCTGATGACACCGCACCTTATAGTATGACCTGGAACAATGTAGCGGTTGGCTCTTATTCTATTTCAGCTGTAGCCACAGATAATGAAGGGGCTACTGGAACTTCTGCTTTAATAGCTATTACTGTAGTAGATC
>JAKSBL010000486.1 GCA_022361115.1 Spirochaetota bacterium
GGAAATGAGAGAGCAACTCAGAACGATTTTTGAGTCTAAGAAGAATGAAAAGTTAACTTTTTCCCGTTCTTTTGCTGAAATGCTGGAAGAAGCTTTATTAGAAATTTATTTCCATTTTTGGCAGTATGGTGATGGATTTTCTAAAACCATTCCGGATTCAGCTGCCAGTGCAGATGCTGTTTATCAATTTATTTCTCAACATATCTCCTTTAATGGATTTGCAGATGATTATTTAGAATTTAATCAGGTTTTTTACTATCAAGTTTATAATGAACTGGGTTATTATCAATTTGAAACCGCTCATTTAGAAGATTTATTACTGCATATCAAACCGAATTCATTGGAAAATTATTATCCAGGTCATCCAGTTCCAGAACCAGATGAAAAAAAAATGCATGAAATAGAAGAGTGGCTCAGTAAAAAAGGGAACAACATCATTTATATTTACGGTGAACAAGATCCTTATACTGCTTGTGCTGTTAAAATAAGCGATTCGACCAATGCTTTACAAATCGTTCAAAAGGGAGTCTCTCATAGATTTCTTTTAGCTGAACTAACAGAACTGGATCTTTTGAAAAATACTTTAAAAAAATGGCTGGAACTTTAAGTAATATTTTGGAGTTAAAATATTTTAACCCTTTTAAAATTTCTAATCTTTCCTGATTTTGATTAAAGATTTTTTGATTATCATCTTTTTCCGAAAATAAAGCTAAATTTCCTTAAAATAGTTCTAAAAAAGGTTGTTTTTTTAACAAAAAAATTTATAATACTGGCAAACTAAAATCCACAGGAGTAAATAAAATGGCTGAAAAGTATGTGTATTTTTTCGGGTCCAAAGGGACTGAGGGCAAAAAGGAAATGAAAAATGAATTAGGTGGAAAAGGGGCAAATTTAGCAGAAATGTCCAACCTGGGTGTACCAGTTCCTCCTGGATTTACTATATCTGCAAATGTGTGTGATTTGTATTACAAAAACAATCGTCAATATCCTGCTGGTGTTGAGAGCCAGGTTGATGAAAATATCAAAAAAACCGAAGAATTAACTGGAATGAAGTTTGGAGATTCTAAGAATCCATTACTCTTTTCCGTACGAAGTGGTGCTGCTGTTAGTATGCCTGGTATGATGGATACTGTTTTAAATCTTGGTATCAATGATGAAGTAGTAAAAGGGATTGTAGAAAAAACCGGTAACCCACGCTTTGCCTGGGATTCATACCGAAGATTTATGCAGATGTTCAGTTCAGTTGCCATGGGAATGGAACACCATGACTTTGAGCATATTTTAGATAATATGAAAAAGAAAAAAGGCGCAGTTAATGATACTGATTTAACTGCTGGTGATTTAGAAGAATTAGTTGGTGAATATAAAAAATTATATAAAGAAAAAAAAGGGGAAGACTTTCCTCAAGATCCTAAAAAACAACTCTGGGGAGCAATCAATGCAGTATTTGGTTCCTGGATGAATGACCGGGCAATTATTTACCGAAGAATGAATGATATTAAAGGGTTGTTAGGTACTGCTGTTAATGTTCAAACCATGGTATTTGGAAACATGGGTGAAGGTTCAGCTACCGGTGTATGTTTTACCAGAAATCCATCAACCGGGGACAACCATTACTATGGTGAGTTCTTAATCAATGCACAAGGAGAAGATGTTGTTGCAGGTATCCGAACTCCACAAAAAATGAGCCTCTGGGAATCTCAAGAATGGGCAAAAGACAATGGTGTTTCAGAAGAGGAAAGAAAAGTAAAATTTCCTTCATTAGAAGAAAAAATGTCAGAGTGTTACAAAGAGCTTTGTGGTTTGAGAGAAAAGTTAGAAAAACATTATCATGATATGCAGGACATGGAGTTCACCATTCAGGATGGTAAACTTTATATGTTACAAACCAGAAATGGTAAAAGAACGGGTGCTGCTGCTGTAAAAATGGCAGTTGATATGGTTGAAGAAGGATTAATCGATAAAAAAACAGCTATTTTAAGAGTAGAACCAGGCCAGTTAGATCAATTACTCCACCCCATGTTTATTCCTGGACAGAAAAAAGAAGTGATTGCTAAAGGTTTAAATGCTTCTCCGGGAGCTTCTGTTGGTAAAGCGGTATTTTCTGCTGATAAAGCGGTTGAAATGGCTGAA
>JAKSBL010000149.1 GCA_022361115.1 Spirochaetota bacterium
ACATAATAGAATTCAAGAAGGTTGCGCTCCAATGCATTATCGTACAGTTAGTTTGTACAAATTTGATTATAAAAATTTGAAACCTGTGTTGTTTTTTCGTTATTTTGATGATGTTCGAAATGCTAATGAATACACATTAAAAATTGAGAATAATGATTTTTCCAAAAATAGAATACTTTTTGAATATACATTAGAAACATACGGATTAGTTAAAGATATTCCAGAATCATTTACAGCTGAATACTATTACAATGAAGAGAATGAAATCATAATTTTTGGAGGATTATATTTTGAAGAGTTTATGAAAAACTATTTAAACTACCACAGTTTAGAAAAGTTATTTGCTGATCTTATGGTCAATTATCAGCTTTTTTTTCGTATCTATAATCAACCAATAATTAAAAAAGTAATTAATAAGAATAAGATTACAGGATTTTCAACTGGAAGAAATATAAGAATCAGAAGCAGCTATGGAAATGACTTTAAGATAATTGATGTTTTGGATATTGGTGAGGAAGTACAAATTATTGATATTTCTGAAAATAAACATCATCTTTATTATGAGTATGATTATTGGTATAAAATTAAAACACGGTCTGGTATTATTGGTTGGGTATTTGGTTTTTATATTAGTAGTGAAATAAATTTCTCTGATGTTTTTAATAATTATCTGATAAATCAGGATAATGATAAAAATAAGAAATATGATTTAAATAAAAATGTTGTATTGATAAAAGGGAAAAATAAAAAAAATTATGAGTATTTTAAGTACGATAATGCAGGAGACATGGTAAATAGGATAAAAGTTGATAAAAATATAATTGAAAAACATACACTTAAATATGATGGTTTTGATAGAGTTTTTGAAGAGGAAATAGTAGTGTATAAAAATCAACAGATTATTTCTAATATTATTATATCATATATATACGGTGATTATTTTGAACTCATTAAAGAAGAATGCTATAATAGTAATAATAATGAGTTGATCTGGTACACTATATATGAATATGATGAGAATGGGCAAAATATTATTTCTAAAAAGAAATATAATAATGAAGACAAATTGATTGAAGTTGAGTCGACACCAAAATAATAATAGTTGTTAATTAAGAAATAAAGTTAGTATTTTCATAAATAAATAAGGAATCTATAAATTCAACTGTAAATGGTTTTTCTCAGATTATATTTACAGCTTTTATTAAGTGTAATAGTCAAGTCTTTATCTTTCATTAATAATGATACTATTCCCTGTTTCAGGCATTTTTTGCTGAATATATTTTTTCCCATTCCAGCGAACAAAAATGATATCACTCTCTTCAATAGGGTTTTTAAAAGTAAATTTTACTTTTTTAGGTAATGATTTTTTATTCAGTTCTAAAATTTCTACAACAAGGTCTTTCATGACCTGCTTTTGACCTGCCGCTTTTTTTGAGCCTTTGGCATGCATAGCTATATTAGTAAAATGTTCTCCAAAATGATAAGGTTCCTCCAGAACAGTAGCTATGATTGAGGTTTGGCTAATGGTTTCTATTTCTATTTTTCTGGTTTCAGCTGAAATACTTCTCACACTTTTTGGCATGGGTCTTTCAAAAGCTCTTGAGATATAGGGAAAATAGAAAAGATAATTTCCTCTTGGAGGATTAAGTATCATAATGGATTGACCTTCAATATTAATGGAATCAGATAAGGCTAAAACAGGCTTGGTAAAAATGTTTTCCATTAGATTTTTAAAAATAGGAGGATGAGTTGCCATAGAAATAGGGGAACTTAATAAATTAAGTATCATTAAAATATTAAAAAAAATAAAAGATAGTTTTTTACTTTTTTTGAAGTTGTATATTTCATTTTCTGGGCTTATTACAGCGCTGACAAATCTTGCTAATAAACCTGCTCCGGCAATACTTGCTATAAAAAGATTTCGGTTAGAAGGGACTGCGGCACTGATTGGAATCAGACATAAAAGAAAACTTAAACCAAAAAATTTTGCCACCTTGTCTTCTTTTAAGAGGGGAAATAGTATAAGAAAGAAGAGCACTGATACAAATAACATCATCAGCCAAATTAATGTTGTTACACCAAAAGGAGCGATCATAAAGAGTGAACCATCCAGCTCAAAAAATTGTGTAAATATAAAAATGGGTATTTTTTCTAATAATAGGATTAAAAACAACAGAGGATTGGCACCAGGATCAACATAGATGCCTGCCTGAACAGCGCCATAGCCCATACTGCTTCTGTATAAGTACCAGGGAAGCACTATCATGAAGTAAGGCAATAAAGCCAGAACTTTGTTTCTCCATGTGTCATTTTTCATAAATATTTCATAGGCAAAAAGATAGGCTGTAAAAGCTAAACCTGCTTCGGCAGACAGCAGGCTTAAGAGTAAAAACAGAGAACTTAAAATGATACTTAAAACAGAACCGCCGGTTCTCCATTGATGATGAAAGATTAAAACAGATATTCCCCAAAGTGCTGCTAATAGTGCATTTCGGTTGCTAATCCATTCAACAGCTATAGCATGATTATTGTCAATTGCAAAAAAGAGCAGGGCAAAACCAGCTAACCAGGGCGTGCCTATTGTTTTTTTGAAGAATAGTGCTAAAAGACCAAGAATAGCCCCATATAAAATTACATTGTGAAGGTGCATAAGCCAGGGATGACTGGGCCACAATCTATAGTCTAACCAATGGGATAATTCTGATAGAGGTCTAAAAAAAGATATTTTTGCATCTTCAAAAAGCCACCAGCTTAATTGGCCGGTATCTAACATTCTGCCTTTTTCTTCTTCATCACCGCTGACAAAAGTAAAAAGGCCAAATAATGATCCATTATTATCCTTATTGGTTTCATTTTTTGTTAGTTTATCCTGGATAATATAATCATCCAGTTGGAGGCCTGTAAAAAGAGACGGAATGGTAAGACCAATACCCAAGAGAATGATGAAAACAGTTGAGACAGGTTTTGAGAGCAACATTTTTAGGCTATTGACAAGCTTTAACATGAGGGATCTCCAAAAAATTTTGATTTATTAAAATTTACGCCAATAAATTGATCTGTACAATGCTTTTGTCAGGCGGTATTTTTTTTAATTTAAACGGTTCTAATAGAGCAGGCTACCCCATTTACTTACAACTAAGATAGCTTTTTTTTATGAAAAAATATAGGAAATTCTATCATCGCTGTCAACTATTTCCCGAATAAAAATGAATTTAGTTGACAGGGCTAATAATTTTTATTACTATCTTTACAATTCTTTGCTATGTATTGTATACAATATTTAATCATTTCAGTTATCATACCTGCTTAGCAAATAATTATTATCTACAATATATTTAAGACAGTCATACTTGTACTCCTGCTTTTTTGCTTAATAAATGAACAGGGTCATTCTGTTTTAATATAAAAATATATATCATTGGAGGAAAAATGGATTTTAGTTCAATCGGAATCAGAGAAATTATTGCAGTAATACTGGGAATATGTGCAATTCTTTATGTGCTTGAAAAGTATTTAAAAATTGATCCGTTAGGTAAAGGTTTTAACGGTTTTTTAAGTATTTTAGGAAGAATCATGAGAAAGTTCTGGAAATACAATTTTATCGAATTTACCCACTTAAATGATCCTGTTCTATTAAAACTCATTGAGGACTTTAATCAGGAAAACTATAGGGAAGTGGAAAAAACCATCAATACACTTAGCCCCAGTTACCGGTCCTTTGCTTTCCGCTGTTTAGGACAAAACGGAAAGTTGGAAAATGCTGATAATTGGATTAATGGACAGGATTCAGTATTGGCAAAGGTTATTAAAAGCTATCAGATTATCCATGAAGCCTGGGAAGTACGGGGAAGAGGAACCATTGATACCGTTTCTAAAAAAAACCGTGAGTTGTTCCAGAAGTATCTGGCCGATGCAGAACAGCTGCTTCTGGAAGCCAAACAGGAAAAATCGGAATATCTGCCCAATATTAATGCATCTCTTATCAAAATCTACCGGGCGATGTACGTGGAAAGAGAAAAAATTCATGGGGTTTTCCAGGAAGCAGATCAGGGTTACCCAAATCATACAGAATTAAACTTTAACTACTTTTCTGCCATTTCTTATAAATGGGGAGGGACTGAAGAGGAACTTAACCGGTATTTTGATACCCTGGATGACCGGCCTTTATTTATTCAGTATTTAGTTCTGGCTCAATTTTACCGTGACCTGCTCAGCATGGCTGATTATGAAGATGAAGATGGAAAAATTGTGACTTTTGTCAATAATTCATTAAACCTGGAAATAGATAAGGATGAACTTTACCGGTTTGAACTCTATCTACTGCTTTATTGGACTTCCGATCTGCTCGATCTGAAAAAACAGACTGCATATTTTAAAAATCTGATTCAGCCCTATTGGAATGATGATGTGTAAAAAAAGGAATGAATTTTAAAGGGATTATTGTAAAATACTTTTTTCTCAAGGTAGTGTTGTTATATTGATTCATTGGAAACTGAAGCGAGCTGGTCCTCCATTAATTACTGCTCTTCAACTTCCTTATCTTTCTCATTTATATCAGGATAAAGTTTATTAAAACAATCCGGGCAAAGGGAGTGGCTGAAGGTTGCTTTGGAATGGGAGGAGATATAGTCCTCAATTTGGGCCCAGTATCCATCATCATCTCTGATTTTTTTGCAGCTTGAACAAATTGGCAAAAAACCATGTAAGGTATTCATTCTTTGGAGAATCATTTTTGACATGCTGTTGATACTCTTGGAAATCCGTGTTAACTCATCATTGCCTTCTTCCGGGATAGAAACTTCGTAATTCTCTTGATTAATCTCAGCAATAGTTTTGTCAATCACAGAGATTCTCCGAATGATATCTCTTTTAAAAAGGTAACTGAAAAAAAAATAAAAAATGACACCAATAATGATGCTGATGATTAAGAGAATAAACAACATTTGATATTGAAACTCATTAAATGATGAGAAATCAAAGTGGATCTCAACATTTTTTTTGTCTAACCAGGAAAAGTGGGATTTTTCAAATTCTATAATTTCATAAAGATAGAAATGGCTTTTTTCTTTAATTATGATACTCTTTTCTTGATTTAGCCGATTAATAAAATCACGATCTTTACTAAATTGTCTTCCTAAATTGAGAAATGACCACTTGGATTGCTGATTAATATGATAAATGTCTAAGTCTTTGATATAACGGTTCGTTTGAATCAGGGAGGTAAAAAAATCATAGAAAAGGTAATCTTTATATTCTTTAGAATAAGTATTTTCAATATAATCCCTGGCATTAATGGAAATCTCTAAAATGATTTCAGAGTGAGGCGGACCATAATATAAATACATGTTTAACAGACCTGTTTTATTAGAAATACCTAAACGTTGGTCAAATATACGATCTTTGAAATAAATTGATTTTATAAAAGTAGTAAAACTATCACTGATGGAAAACAGATTGAAATTGTGATCAGGCTCAAATGTTGTTTTATAAATTGTTCCCTCTTTGTTAATGAGGTAAATTTGATCAATATTGTACTTTTTTGTAAGGTTTTGCAATAATTCATCACCAGGATTATCCCAGGCGTTTTGTTCCGTTAGCTCTTTGCTGATCTTGTTTATTGCTTGTGTTCCATGATCCATCATATCTTTCTCAATGAAATAGATAAGGTTATCAAAGACACGAAATTTTTCTTTAATTTGATTAATAGTCTCATTTCGGGTAGCTTCAATAAATCTTTGGGTTCTTTGATAAGAATAAAGTGAAATAAAAAAACCAAGTACCATAACCAGTGAAATGATCAGAAGTATGATGTATAAAAGAATTTTTCTTTTCACATAGATATTATAATCTAATACTAAAGAATTTTAAATATAATAATCTCTTTTTCACATAATTTCATCAGAATTCTACGTTTTTCCGGTAACCAACTTCAATAGTGTTATCCAGGAACATGCCTTTTACTGGTGTGATTTTAACAACTACTAAATTGGGAGTATCAACAGACCGGGGTAAAGAAGGAAATTTTGAATTGATTAGGCCTAAGACTTTATCCATTTCTCCTTGATTCTTGATAATTTCGGCTTTGCCCTGCATCTGAATTCCCCGGACATTTTTAATATCCTCAGATTGATCGTCAATTGCATAGGCTATATTGGGATTAAATTGAATATTAGCAATCTTACGTGTATGACTCAAAGTCGTAAAATAAACAACAGGGCCATCATTAACATGAGAAACCGTGTGGGCAACAGGGAGTCCTTCTTTACTGACAGTTGCTAAAGTAATTTTATCGTGTTCCTGTAGAAAATCTGATATTTTTTTAAATATTTCTTGATTAGTGGATGCCATTGTCATATCCTTTCTAGATTAGCTGAAAGCCAAAATCATACCAAATTAATATTTTCTTTTAAAATAAACAAAACAAGCTGGATAATCAAGTATTTTATTAAATTGACGAAAAATGGAAAAAATGATAAATAAAAATGATGAAAATTCCTGCAACGGTTAAAAAAATAACTAAAATTTTTAAAGAACATCAGTTTGAGATATATTTAGTCGGCGGAGCTTTAAGAGACCAGTTATTAAAAGAGAAAAATTTGGATTTTGATTTTACTACCGATGCTCGACCCGAAGAAGTAATGCAGTTGTTTAGCCATGTTATTCCAGTAGGAGTGGAACATGGTACAGTTTTAGTCCTCTTTGAGGATCAGCAATTTGAGATTACCACCTTTCGTACAGAAGGAAAATATTCGGATCATCGCCGGCCTGATAGTGTAGAATTTGTGCGAAGTCTGGAAGAAGATTTAAAGCGGCGAGATTTTACCATCAATGCTTTTGCTTATGACTTAATTCATAATAAATTTATGGATTTATTTGAAGGAAAAAAAGATCTAAAAAATAAGCTGATTCGAGCTATTGGCAAACCTGAAGAACGCTTTGCAGAAGACGCTTTACGCATGATGCGAGCCTGCCGTTTTGCCGCCCGTTTAGAATTTGTTATTGAAGAAAAAACATTAGCAGCTATGGAGCAAAATGCTCACCTGATTAAAGAAATATCTGCAGAAAGAATTCGGGATGAGTTGATTAAGCTGATGAAAGCTCCCCGGCCATCAGTAGGTATAGAGTACATGAGGGTCACAGGATTATTAGAGCATATCATGCCGGAGCTGCTGGAAGGTTATTTAGTCGATCAGAACCGTTTTCATCAATTTGATGTCTATCATCACAACCTTTACAGTTGTGATGGCGGGCCGGCAGATAATCATATCGTCCGTTTTGCAGCTTTACTGCATGATGTAGCCAAGCCCCATACTCGACAGTTAAATGATGATAAAGAAGGGCATAGTTTTTATAATCATGAAATTATTGGTGCCAGAGTAGCCAAGAAAATTTTACGCCGTCTGAAATTTTCTAATGAAGAAATAGCAAAAATTACTCACCTGATCAAACATCATATGTTTTATTATACCGATGAATGGACTGATGGGGCTATTCGCCGTTTTTTACGAAATGTGGGGATAGAAAATTTACCCGACTTATTTCAGCTAAGAGATGCTGATCGGTTTGGTAATGGTAAAAAAATTGGTATTCCTCAAGTTTTCCTGGATTTTCGGAAAAGAATTGAAGAAATCTTGGAAATAGATAATGCTTTAAAAGTAACAGATCTTAAAATCAACGGCCATATTCTCATGACTGCATTGGAATTAAAACCATCCCCTTTAATTGGTGAGATATTGAACTATTTATTAGAAAATGTTTTAGATCATCCTGAGTATAATGAAGAAGAGAAATTACTAGAATTAGCTAAAGAATATTATGAAAAGAAAACTCAATATGCCCAGGAAGAATATGGAGATAAGCCTGAGAATCTCGGACAGTTTTGATCCCCCCCTCAGGTGACACAAGGATAGATCATGAAAATAAATCAAATTAGTTTTTATAAAAGTTTTGTAAAAGCAGCTGATATTGGAGAAACCCGGTTCCCGGAAATCGCTTTTATTGGCAGGAGTAATGTTGGAAAATCGAGTTTGATCAATCATCTCTGTAAAAAAAAGATTGCTCACACCTCTTCAACTCCTGGGAAAACCCGATTGATCAATTTGTTTTTAGTCAATAATAAATTTTATCTGGTAGATCTGCCTGGTTATGGTTATGCAAAGGTAGATAAAAAAATGCGGAAAGACTGGGGTAAAAGCATAGAAGATTATTTAATATCCCGTCAGCAGTTAAAAGCTGTTTTTTTTCTACTGGACTGCCGTAGAGTACCCAATGAGCATGACAGAATGATCAATGAATGGTTAAAGAAAAATCCTGGTGTGCAAACCTTTTATGTTTTAACTAAAGCAGATAAATTCAGTAAATCTAAGCTGCAGCAGCAAAAAGTGATGATTGCTAAAGAGTTATTTGTTGACCTAAATGAATTTGTCTGTTATTCAGTAACAAAAAACATAGGAAAACATGAATTGCTAAACAAATTGGCAAACTGTCTGGAAAATTTAGACTAGTTTGAAAAATTAAACTCAAGGCTATTTTACTGTTTGGTATTTTGAGCCATAAGGTAATATGCAGTTTTTTAGGTTTTTAGCATTGATGAGCTGATCCATGGTCACTTTTGCACCAGTAAAATCCGCTTTTTCTAAATCAGCCCCGTTAAATATGGCTTTGGTCAGATCAGCTTGTTTAAAGTTGGCATTTTTTAAACTGGCATTACTAAAATTAACAAAGCTCAAATTCTGTTCAGAAAAATCAACTTTGTTTGCTTTAGCATTTGTTAGATCCATTCCAAATAGATCAGCATCTTTAAAAATCGCTCCTTGGATATTGCTCCCTTTCAGGTTGGCATGTGATAGATTGGCTTTGGTAAAATCAGCGTTTTGCAAATTGGATTCTAAAAGATTGGCATCTCTCAGATCAGCATTCGAAAAGTTGCATTGTTTAAAATTCTGTTTCTCCATGTCCCAGGAAATTAAGCTCTCGCCAGTATAATCGGTTTTTCTGGAATTACAGGAAGAAAGAAGGACTACTAAACACAGGGTTATATAATAAACTTTATTAATCATAGGACATCCTTAAAAATGGAATACTAAAAAAACTGGATCTTTGTTTCGTCACAATTGTGTTTAAGTATAACAAAAAAACAGGGCTGATTCAATATGATATTTTCTCTTCAAAAAATAAACAAATATAGAATAAATAACTCAGTACAACTACTGGCTAATGACAAAATCAAGTTTTTTCATTATAATAAATTTATGTTGCAAAGGTTAATATTGAAATACCTAATTTTATTCTTTTGCATACTCACGCTCTTTAGCTGCCGGCAAAAACCAGCACCAAAAGCTGTGAATGGAATTTTAGATATTAGAAATGTTGATTTAGTCAATGGTCAAATAATTAACCTGGAAGGTGATTGGGAATTCTATCCTGCAGAATTTATCGATTCTGCCAGGTTATTAGAGGAACATCAGGCAAATCAATTTCAAAAAATTCCCAAAACTTGGCAAGAAGAGATCGGGTATGCAACCTATCACTTAAAAATTTTATTAAAGCCCACTCAGAAATTAAAGGCTTTAAAAATAAACCGGATTAGTTCATCCGCTCGAATTTATGCTAATGGACAGTTGATTTTTGAATTGGGAAGGTTAGGAACAGACAAAAAAAGTTCTACCCCCCAATCCCGACTGGCAATTGTACCTGTCCATCAAGCAAATGCAGATGAGTTAAGTATAACCATTCAGGTTGCTAATTTTCATGATGGAGCAGGAGGGATTATTAATCCTTTGTGTTTTGGGACTTTGGAAAATATCATAAAAGACAGACAAAGTAAATTGCTATTTCAATTTTTTTTGTTTGGAAGTCTGCTTATTTTAGGACTCTATCATTTCTTCTTATATTATTTCAGAAAAAGTGATATTAACTTAATGATCTTAGGCATACTATGCTTTGTCTTTTCATTACGGATGTTAATTTATAATGAAAGTATAATTTATGAAATCATGCCTATTATTGATTTTTCTTTAGGAGCAAAACTGGGTTATCTGACCTTTACTTTTGGTTTAATTTTAATAAATTTTTTTCTTTACTTTATTTATCCCGATATATACCATAAAAAGGTACTTTATGTATTTATTTCAGTTTCCCTGTTTTACAGTTTACTAATAATTGTTACTCCTCCTCTGATATTTTCAAGTATTTTACTTTATTATCAGCTCTTTTCTTTAATCTGTGGACTATATCTTTTGTATGTTATATTTTCATCTGCTATCAAAAAAAAGTCCAACTCCTTGTTAATGCTTTTAGCTTTTGTGATTGTGTTAGTGTCTTCTTTTAATGATATTGTCAATTCTATGCTTAAGTTGGCAGTCATAGAATTGACTCCTTTTGGGATTTTGAGCTTTGTTTTTATACAGGCCGTTGTGCTGTCAAGGCGATTTAATCTGGCACTCACTAAATCAGAAAAAATTACTGCAAAATTAGAAGACATAAATATTTCTATTAAGCGGTTTGTCCCTCAGGAATTTTTGAGCTTTTTAAAACGGGAAAATATTCAACATGTTAAATTAGGGGATCATTCTGAACAATTTATGACCATAATGTTTGCCGATATTCGCGGTTTTTCTCATTTATCCGAAACCATGACACCTGAAGAAAATTTTAGGTTTTTAAATTCCTATTTATCCAGGATGGGACCAATCATTCGCAAGAATAGAGGGTTTATTGATAAATATTTAGGTGATGGTATTATGGCTCTTTTTCCTCAATCAGCAGATGATGGAGTTCAGGCTGCTAAGGAAATGATTGAAGAATTAACTGTTTATAACAAAAATCGGCAAACCATGGGATATCAACCAATTGATATTGGAATTGGATTGCATTCTGGCCAGCTGATGATGGGAACGATTGGAGAAGAAGAGAGAATTGATGGAACTGTGATTTCTAATGCGGTAAACCTGGCCTCTCGATTAAAAGAGCAGACAAAAATGCATAATAAAAGCATTATTCTTAGTGAAAGAACATTGCAATCCTTAAAGAACAAAGATCAATATCAATTAAATAATTTGGGGAGTTGTAAATTAAAAGGTAAATCAGAAGCGATTAATATATATGCTTTAAACTGATAAAGGGTATAACTTTTGGTCTTAAGGCAGTAAATCTTATTGCACAATAACAGTGAAAAAATAAATAATAAAACTCAATACTGAGATAAATAGTGTAACAAATGGTGTTATTGCATAGCGGTCATCTTTTCTTCTGTGCCGGGTTTTATTGAGCATTATAGTCATAATGGATAATAGGAAAACCACAACCATTAAAAACATAATAATAGATAATATTTGCGGATCAAGCCCAGTGCCACTACTAGCACCTAAAAAAGTACGGTCTGGCTCAGCAAATCTTAGTAAAACTAAAATAACTAACAAAGAAATACCCAATATTGAACTGGTCCAGTGTACAGTCTTTACTACAATATCAGGTTTTCTCCTCCGTTCTTGACGGCCACTGTTTTTTTTTCTTCTTTCATAATAATCCATAACAATCCTCTCTATAAAGAATGTTTTTCAGGGATTTACTTATAATTATTGATTTTAAGGTTAATTACAGTATTTATAACTGTAAAAACATCCTGAAAAAGACAGGGTTATAAAATTTTAAAGAGAAACCCTTTTATATAAGATTTCGTCAAAATAATAAATGAATTAAGGCTTTTTTGCAATAAAAATATGGAATTATTCAAAAACCGCAGGATTTTTCTCATATTATTATATGGAAAAATATCAAGGTCTGTTAATCTTGATCTAAGTGATCAGGATTAATATAAAATGTCCAGTTTAAAATTTTCTGGAAAAATCTAAACTTATCCGGATGATCAATCGGATAAAAGTATGGATTTGTAAACCAGTTGTTTTGCTTCCAGTAAATAAAATCAGCAGGATTTTTTTTTGCATTTCTAAAAACTTTCTTTCGCTGGTAATGAAAATACAAATAGTTGAAAAAGCCGGGCTGGGAGGGAGTAAAATTTATATTTATTGCTGTAAAAAAATTTTTTAGTTTTTTATCAATATGCTGGTTTTGTTTTTTACTATTTTTAAAATTTTTAATCTTTACAGGTGAGGAAAAAAAATCTAGGCCCCATAATAATGCCGATTGGTAAAAATGCTTGATTTTTTTGTTTTTAAAGAAAAATAGGATGGCTTTTTGTTGAAAAAAACGAGGACGGTGGACAATATTATGAAAACGCTGAATAAATATCTCAATCATAGAAGTTATATCCTGATCTGAGAGAAAAAGGAAAATAACATAATGATTTTTTTTTATGATGCTTTCCAGCATTTGACGATCATCTTTTTGAGGACAATATTTAGCTCCTCTATAGATACATTCGCCACAATGTATACAAGAATTTAATTTAATCTGATTTAAATAAATAGTTTGATAATGAAATTTTAAGTCCTGGATGGGGTGATCTTTTATTTTATGGATTATGGCTTGACTGATATTATTTTGATCAGCAAGTACAAACAGTACATTTCGTTGATGAGATTTAATAGTGATAGGTAAATCAAAATTTTCCATATTTTTATAATTATAGTTGATTGTGTTCTGATTTTCAAATATCTGGGCTTGTAAATTAAAATCAAATTTAATGAAAAACTCGACATTCCGCCGATTAAATCATGACAAAATTTGAAAAAATTATTATAGTTATATTGTAATTTTTCAAAAAAAAAGTCTGTATGATGAATAAGAAATTAATATTTATTTTTTTAGATGGAATTGGATTGGCTAAAAAGGGACCCAATAATCTTTTTCAACACTCAAAAATGCCGTTTATCAATAGATTATTAAATGGTCCCCTGGTAAAAGAAAACTGTCAATTTCAATCACATCTTTTGTTAAAAGGGATTGATGCAAATCTGGGTATTTCTGGAATACCCCAAAGTGCTACCGGCCAAACAGCTCTATTTACCGGTATTAATGCAGCAGAATTACTGGGATTTCATCAACCTGCTTTTCCTGGAAAAGAGCTAAAAGAGGTAATTGATCAGGATAATATTTTTCTTGAATTAATCAAGCACAATAAACAGGTAACTTTTGCAAATTGTTATTCCCCCCAATATTTCCAGCTTATCAATGAGGGAAAAAGGGTACATTCTGTAACGACTTTATTACTGATTAGTGCTGATTTGCCATTTCGAAAAATTGAGGAATTAAACAGGAATGAAGCGCTATGTTGGGATATCACCAGGGATTATTTAGTTCATTATCAAGATTTACCAGTAAAAACCGTATCACCTCAACAAGCTGGCCAGCATTTAGCAAAACTAGCCGGAAATTACCATTTTACTTTATTTGAGTCGTTTTTAACTGATCTTTTGGGGCATAAAAGAAGTATTGATAATAAGAAAAAGCTGTTATATTTAATTGATAATTTTTTGGAAAAGGTATATCACTATAAGGATCAGGAAACATCGATAATTATTACCAGTGATCATGGCAATATTGAGGAAGGGGATAGCGGCCAGCATAATCGAAATCCTGTCCCCCTTTTAGTGCTGGGTGATGCTGCAAAATATTTTTCTCAAGTACAATCAATCCTGGATGTGAAGAGGTGTTGTGTGAACTATTTATGTTTCTAAGTCCATTTCGTGACAGACCTCTGAAAAGTGATGAACTTGGTTTTTGCCGCTTTTTTTAGAAAAAAGCAATGCCTCTTCTGCATTTCTTATCATTTCTTCCGTATGACTGATAAATTTATCTAAGTTTTTGCCTGGAGTATAAGTATAAACACCAAAACTGGCTGTAATAGGTCTTTTTTTCCAGTTATGTGTTTCAATGGTTTTTCTTAACTTTTCTGCATATGCTAAACCACCTTGCTTACCAGTGTTATGAACAATGATACAGAATTCTTCACATCCATATCGCCCAACAATATCACAGTCTCGAGAATTTTCTTTTAAAATTTCTGCTATAGTTTTTAAAATATCATCCCCTGCCTGATTGCCAAACTGATCATTAAAAGATTTAAAATGGTCAATATCCAGTATGATAACAGTAAGAGGAAGATCATCACGATCACTAAGACTAAAAAAAACTTCTAATTGTTCAAAAATCATCCGGCGGTTTTTTATTCCTGTCAGGTTATCCGTTTGGGCAAGTAATTCCAGTGCTTTTTTTGTCTCTTCCAATTGTGTTTCAATATCTTCATTTTGATCTGAAATATTCTGTCCAATTGAATAGTAAAGATTTGATTTCTCATCAAAGTATATCTTCCATTTTAATCTGATCAATTTCCCGCTTGCAGATAGAAAACGGTTTTTAATGTTTTCCGATGATTGATTGTCCTTAAGATTTTGAATGGTTTTTACAATATTAGCCTTTTCTTTCGGATAAATTAGATCAATAAAAGACTTTTTTTTGAGGTTTTCAATTGAGTAGCCCAGGGTATCTGTAAATGCCGGGTTAATCTGTTGAAAGAAACCATCTTTATTGGTGATACAGAATAAATCAGATGAGAGATGAAAAAATTTAGTAAGGTCATAATTCATAATTTTTCCTTAACATATATTTTTTAAAATATCTACTATATTAATAGAATAGTCCTTTATTTTTAAGATGTATTTTCTTGCTTTTAATTCCGTTTTACAGATTAAATATTGATCTAATTTAAGGTTTTTATCCTGGTAATCCTCACATTTTTTATTTAATAAAAACTTATCCAGTGATTCACTTTTTTCATTAGAAATTTATTGTTCCTTATGAATTATTATAGTGAAATATTGGATTTTTTCAATGATTTTTGTGGATATCAGATTAATGTTTAAAATATTGAAGAGAGAAAAATTATTGTTTTTTGTACTCCAGTGCCAGGCTTTGATAAGTTGTAGCCCCGCGCCTCATACGTTCTTTCATCTTATCTGTAAGTTTTCTTTTAATCGTGGCAGGAGCACCAGCTACCAGGGAGTCTTCTGGTATTTTCATCCCTTCTTTTACAACTGAACCTGCGGCAATAAGTGAATTTTTGCCGACAGTTGCTCGATTTAAGATGACAGAACCCATTCCAATGAGACAGTCATCTTCTAAAGTACAGCCATGAATGACACAATTATGGCCAATAGTAATGTTTTTTCCAATTTTTGCTGGTTGATCTGTATCCACATGAACAATAGTACCATCCTGGATATTACTTCCTGCTCCTACTGTAATTGCTGCCATATCACCTCTTAAAACAGCATTTGGCCAGACACTGGCGTTTGCTTCAATGGTTACATTTCCAATAATAACTGCAGTTTCCGCAATATAAGCTGATTTATCAATTTTTGGTTGAAATTCTTTAAACTTTTGAATCATGATTTAAATCCTTCTGTTTTTAAATAAAAAAATGACACGTATTAACAAGAATGATCATGACCTCCCTGTTAATTCGTGTCAAAAGTTTACCCTTTCATTCCTATGATGGATCAAAAGGGTGGCCAAAGTAAAGGGCTTCATTAAAAGCTGCACCCTTTTCAAATTTGGCTAGTTTAAAGCGGTCTCCTCCATTAAAAACAGCTTCTCTAAACAAAGCATTTTCTTTGAATACAGTTTCTCCGAAATATGCCCTGGCAATAAACTGAACTTTATGAAAATGTGCAAACTCTGAAAAATGTGATTTTTCAAAGTAGGTATAACCGGAAAAGATTGCTAATGAAAAATAGACAGTTTGCTCGAATTTACAGCCGATAAATAATACATTTCTTAAAAAAGTTGTAGCTACACTACATTCAAATTCATTTTCCCCACACATATCATAAGCAATAACTTTTCCCTTGAAAGTACAATTAATAAAAGCTATGTGGCTATTAATATAACTTCGACTCCCCTTAAAGGTCTGGGCAGTATCTTTTAAATCAGCAAAGTTAAGATCCCCTTCAATGAGGGTATTTTCGTAATAGATATGCTCACCCTTATCTATTTTATTGATAATCTCAGAGGCCTTGATTTTTTGTTCAGCCATATTAACCTCCTAAATAAGCTTCTTTAACTTTCTCATTCGTTTTTAACTCTTCAGAAGGACCTTCTAATACAATACTTCCTGTTTCTAAAACATAGGAGTAATCAGATATACTGATTGCTTTAAAAGCATTTTGTTCAACTAATAGGATGGTTGTTCCTTCTTCATTAATCATTTTAATGATATTAAAGATTTCTTCTACCAGGTTTGGAGCCAATCCCATGGATGGTTCATCTAAGAGCATAATTTGCCCTTTTTGCATGAGTGCCCGGCTTACAGCCAGCATTTGCTGCTCACCACCAGATAAAGTCCCTGCAACTTGTTTAAAACGTTCCTTTAATCTAGGAAAAAAGTTAAATACATGCTCAAATTCCTGGCTAAAGTTCACTTTGTCTGAACGGCAAAGGGTAGCTAATTCCAGGTTTTCTTTAACAGTCAGATTGCCAAAAATTCCTCGTCCTTCTGGTACATGTGCAATACCATTTCTTGAGATAAGGTGAGGAGGGACTTTAGTGATTTCCTTTCCATTGAGCTTAATGGTACCTGATGTTGGAGGAACTATCCCGGAGATAGCTCTTAAGGTAGTAGATTTACCAGCACCATTAGCACCAATTACCGATACGATTTTTCCTTTTTCAACGGCAATGGAAATATCATCAATGGCCCGAATAGCACCATAGTGTACAGTTATGTTATTTATTTCAAGTACCATGATTAAATTGCCTCCTTTCCTAAGTAGGCTTCAATAACAACCGGATCATTCTGAACAATATCCGGAGTTCCTTCAGCAATAGTTTCCCCAAAGTCCATTACTTTAATCCGTTCACAAACTCCCATAACAACCCGCATTTGGTGCTCAATTAACAAAATAGTAACTTTGAATTCATCTCTAATCCATTTAATTAAATGAAGTAATTCATCTGCTTCATTGGGGTTCATTCCAGCAGCCGGCTCATCTAAGAGCAGAATTTTTGGTTTGGTTGCTAATGCACGGGCAATTTCTAAGCGTCTCTGTTGCCCATATGGCAGTGAGGATGCGATTTCATCTGCTTTAGTATGCAAATTAAAGATTTTTAATAGTTCATAGGCTTTATCATCGCTGGTGTGTTCTTCTTTCCAGAAATGTCGCATATGAGTAAAAGACTCAAATAAACCATATTGTACTCGAAAGTGAGTAGCAATTTTGATATTGTCAATTACACTTTGATTTCCAAAGAGCCGAATGTTTTGAAATGTCCGACAAATACCTGCTGCTGTAATCTTATGAGAAAGCAGGCCGGTGATGTTGTTGTTATTTAAAACAATATTTCCCATTGTAGGAGTGTAAACACCTGTAATTAGATTAAAAACTGTGGTTTTTCCAGCACCATTTGGGCCAATTAAACCCATAATTTCGCCATCTTTTAGATCCAGGTTAAAATTAGAAACAGCTTTTAAACCACCGAAAAAGTGGGTCACATTATCAACTTTTAATAAACTACTCATTGTTGCCCCCTTCTCCAGCCTCAGCTAGTCTTTTTTTCTCTCTAATTTCTCTTAATTTTTTAGGTAAAATCATGCGGAACTCTTTTGAAATGAGCCCTTCAGTTCTGGCTAACATAACAATGATTAAAATTAATGGATAGATTACCATTCTCCATTCATCTAAAAATCGGAAAAATTCTGGTACAATGGTAAAAATGGTTGCTCCGGTAATAGCTCCGGAAATGGTTCCCGATCCTCCCACATAAAGGAAGATTAAATAATCCAGAGATTTCATAAAGGTAAAATTATCTGGATGGATAAATACTAAAAGGTGTGCATATAAACCGCCACAAACACCAGCAAAAACAGCTGCAATAACAAAAACACTAATTTTTTGTCGTGTTGTATTGATTCCCATGGCTTCAGCTGAAATTTCATTATCTCTAATGGCCTTACTAGCTCGGCCAAAAGAAGAGAATAAATAGTTTCTCATAAAATAAACACTGATAACGGCAAAAAAGAAGACAATAAAAAAGGTGTTGGTTCCAATAAATTTAGGAATTCCCCCAACTCCTCGAGGTCCACCTAAAAAATCACTTACACGAATAATTGTTCGGATTACTTCACAAAAAGCCATGGTTACAATAGCCAGATAGTCTCCTTTTAAACGCAAGGTTGGTAATCCAATTATATATCCGCCCAAGCCTGCCATAGCACCACCTAGAATTAATGATATGAAAAAAATAAGAAAGGCAAATAAAACCTGTATGATATTACCTTCATATAATAGATTGGCTATACTAAAGCCCAGGCCTACATTACCTAATAGCTCTCCTAAAATGGTGGTGACAAAAATAGATGTGTAGGCACCTAAAGCCATAAATGCAGCATGACCAATAGAAAATTGTCCGGTAAAACCATTAATCATGGCCAAACTTACTGTCATAACAATATTGATTAAAATCAACATTATAATCTGTTGAATATATGGATTTAAAATTCTGGTACTAAATAGTATTTGTAGAATTATAAATAAAATACCAAATATAACGGGATAATATTTATTGCCCAGTGATTTTCGGAGAGGGGAAAATAACTGATCAACTCCCTGTACTAATTTATTATTATTACTCATAT
>JAKSBL010000662.1 GCA_022361115.1 Spirochaetota bacterium
TAATATCATTTTCATTAATCAGTTTCCTGGCTTGGGAAGCAATTTTTCTTTTAATTTCGATATTCTCCAGAAAACGGAGATTCACAGGCTGATGTTTTCGTATATCTTCTGCCAGGCTGGCTCCTCCATGAGTGCGGATGACTTTTCCATGTGCTTCCAGGGTGGATAAATCCTTACGAATCGTTACTTCTGAAACATTTAATCGTTTTGTAAGTGAATTCACATTAACAGTTTTTCGTTTGTAGAGAATATTCATTATTTCCTGGTGTCTCATTTGTGTATTCATGCTTTCGTTTCCTTTCGAATAACAAATATTAAAGTAATTATTTGATAATGTCAAGTGAATAAATATTTTTATTTAGAGAACAAAATTCAAACGGATTGCTACACATACCCAATCATATTTTTTGATTATGAAACATCCCCAAATAATGCGGACTTTTTTTAATTCCAATTTCAATTCTAAGTTTAATGATCCTTGATTTCAGTTTTTGTCGTTGGTCTAAATCAATAATTTATTAAATAAAATAACTGATGATGTATTCTCTCTCCTCAGAAATTTTTTCAACTGGAGATTCCACTTTTTTCCATTTTCCTGTCACTCCTTTTTCATTTAATCCGACTTCCAGGTGAGCCATGGCTATTCCCATATCGATTCTTTGCAAATCAACTTTTCCCATCATTTCAATGGTTTTTTTATATCCTTTTTTTCGTTCTAAAAAGAGGTGAAAAATCTTTGCCTGTTTATTCCAGATAATCCTCCAGGGTTGAAGGTTTACTGCTGAAGGGGCCAAACGTACCATGTTCAAACCATGGTAGCCAGGATCATTTTTTGGAAGAATCAGTTCTTTTTCAAATGTTGTATCAAAAAACAACTCCTTCATCTCTTTGCGGTTACGGGATTTGGCACTTATATGAACAAGAAGATCAAACCAGTTTTTTCTCACTGCTGGTAAACCAATAGGAGTTATAGCTGGAATGATTTCATTATCTTTTAAAACAAGTGCTTGGGTAAACTGGGTCTTGTTAAAATTTGCTCCGATCCAGCAGGTTCCTAAATCCAGAGTAGTGGCATAGAGGATAGCCTTTTCCATGGCATAACCAAAATCCTCCAGGTCAAATTGGCTTTGCTTAACAGCTCCAGCTAGGAAATCTCTTGTACCAGTGATGGTTCCATAGGTGCCTAACTTTTTGAGTCCATTATCCTTTAAGATGTCTGATTCCAGCAGCTCTAATCTCAAAGAGCTTCCTAATGGACCTTGCTGGATTGTTTTTAAAAATAACTTTAAATCAGCTTTCGTTTCTTGATCCAGCTCTTTTTTTAAGAAATTACGAACAGAAATCCTTTTTTCAATCGCTTGTGAAGTGATCATTTTATTCTCCTTTAATTATAAATGACTAAAAACGTTTTATAGTCATTTTATGAATAAAAAAAACTAGTTTTTTATTAATGCCAAAACAGATCGAACATGCATTTCAATATGTTCTTCTAATTCTTCAAAATTATTAATCAGACAATAGGGTGGGTTAAAGGCACTGTTCATAACCATAATATGATGAATGAGTTTATCAGTATCTTTTATTTTAAATATCCCTTGATCAATGCCTTCCTGAAGGACTTCTTTAAACATCATGATATACTGATTGACAATACCTGTATACCCCTGCTGTTCAATATAATCATTATCCATATACTGGAGTAAATCCCTGCCATGTGGAAAAGTGGTGACAAAATAGTAAATAGTTTTTGGCTTTGTTTTGATAGCATGGTTGAGTTTTTTTTCTGGGGTCAGAGGCTTGGCAATTTGTTTTTTGGTTTCTTCAATACTGTTTTTAAAGTGCTCTAATCCTATACAGGTTAAGATATCCTCTTTGTTTTTAAAAAACAAATAAAAGGTTCCTTTACCAACTCCTGCTTCCTTGGTAATCTGATCAATGGTTACCCGGCTAATTCCATAATGAAGAAAGAGTTTTTCTGCTTTTTCCAGTAATAGTGTTTTTTTATTGGGGTCCGGTTTTCTCAAAATTTTTTCCAGGTAAATATATTAATGACTAAATATGTCTTTTAGTCATTAATAATAGTATTTTAAGAAAAAGTCAAGAGGAAAATTAAAAAACCTGTTTCTTTACTTCCATTTTTCCATGGCTTTATTAAAATCATTAGTATAACCAGTATGGCCAGTAAAAATCATTTTAACATTTTTTAACCGGGCTGCTTTTTCTATTGATTTTTTCATGGTCTCCATGTCCATGGTAAATTTTTTAAAAAAGGGAACCACTTTGTTATTTTTTAGGTTGAGACAATCACCAACAAAAAGGTAATCTTTTTCTACCAAATACATCATACTACCTGGTGTATGGCCAGGAGCTTTTATTCCTTGAATGGTTAGGGATCCAATCCGAATTTTCTCACTATCACTAACCAGAGTGTATTCTCTTTTTAAGGCCTGATTTTTGATCATCCCAAAGCGGCTAGTTTTACCATTAATCATCTGCTCTTCATCTTCGGAAAGATAGATTTTGGCATTTTTAAAGAGTGACAAGTTGCCAACATGATCATTATCAGTATGAGTGAGAAAAACAGCTTTTATATCACCAGGATCAATTCCCCAATTTTTCAAGTCCTTTTCAACACTTTTTGCCTTATTCCCTGCATCAATACAAATTATGGTTTTCCCATTCTTAATCAAATAAAAATTCGCAATACCTGTTTCAATGGCATAAATATTAGGATTAATTTTTCCAGATGGTACAGTTTGAAAATCTGTTGTCTGCAGGGTAATCATAAAAAATGCAAAAAAACCAATCAAACAAACAACAGTCATTCCGATTAAAACCAGAAACCCCATTAAGATTTTTTTCAACATGCTTTAACTCCGATAAGTTTAGAATGAATAATGTGCTGATTCAAACCCATTATAATATACCCAGGCATCAAAAGACAAACAAAACTAAAAAAATAAAATCTCATGCGAGAAATTTAATAATAGTAAAATAAGTGAGTATTGAGTTGATACCTAAGAGCTAATAAGCTTTTAATAGTAATGTTATCAGTTCCAGCCTATTTGCTACTCCAACTTTTTCATAAATGTTTGCCAGATGCCTGGAAACAGTAGAAGTAGCAATTTTTAATTCTGATGCAATTTCCTTATCCTGCTGTCCGGTTAAAACACATTGAATAATTTCCTTTTCCCGTTTAGTAATATTGTATTTTAATAATACTGGGAAGTGGAAAGCTGGATTTATTTCATTATTATTGGGAGAAAAATCTGTTAATACAGCGTTCACTTTAGCTTTCATACTATCAATAATTGCATTATCTCTTTTTTCATTATTAATCAGTATTGTTTCTATCCGGGCCAATAAGATATCAAGATTAAAAGGTTTGGTAATATAATCTATTGCACCAGATCGAAATCCCTTGATTTTTTCTTCCAGAGATCCTCTGGCAGTGAGGAATATAAAAGGAATAAAAGGGGTATTTTTTAAATCACAAGTCTGTTTAAGAAAAGTAAATCCATCCATGACCGGCATCATAATATCTGAAATAATTAAATCAGGAGTAAATGTGTTTTTCAGTATATTTAATGCTTCAATTCCATTTTTAGCTGTTGTTACATCATATCTGGATTGTAAAATAGAGACGATGTAATTTGACATATCTACATTATCTTCAACCAGGAGTATCTTTTTTAAATGAGTCTTTTGATCGATAAAAATATCAGGTTTTGTATCTTTTTTCTTGGTATCAAAAATGGGAAAGTTTTTTTCAATATGTGTAACAGAACCCAGTTTATTTTTTATCATAGTATTTTGTATATTATATTGGGATGCTGGCAATTTAATGGTAAATTTTGAACCCTGATTCATTGCGCTTTCCACTGTAATTTTCCCTTTGTGCAATTCTACAATCTCTTTGGCTAATGACAGACCTAAACCAGTTCCTTCATGTTTTCGGGTGATGTCTGATTCTACCTGATGAAAGCGTTCAAATATAAATTTCTGCTTATCTTTGGGAATTCCGATTCCAGTATCCTGTACAATGATAAAGATGTTCTCTTTGTTTTTATCTTCTTTCATTTCAATAGTAACTTCATTGTCATGATCAGAGAATTTAAAAGCATTGGATAAAAGATTAGCGATTACCATTTCAAATAATGTACTATCAATAGATGCTATTACTTTGTGCTCAATATGGCAAACAAAACGGGTTTTAATGTTTTTTTCCAGCCCTTGATGCTCAAATAATAAAAACTGGCTATGTACAAATGATATGATATCAATCAGGGTTTTATGTAATTTCATTTTACCCTGTTCCAGTTTAGAATAGTGTAACAACATGTTAATCAGATGTATCAGCCGTTTACAATTATTCAGCATGATCTGAAAAATATCATTTGAATACAGAATTGAATTACCATATTGTTTTTTTATGATAGATTCTAATGGAGAAGCAATGAGAGTAAGAGGGGTTTTGAGCTCGTGAGAAATGTTATCAAAAAAGTTGGTTTTTATTCGATCCAGTTCCTGTAATTTTTCATTGACTTCCTGCAGTTCTTTCACACGAGCGATTACTTTTTTTTCCAGGATCACTTTTTCATGGATTAACTCTTCTGATACTGCTTCCATCTGATCTAAACGTTTAATATTTTCCTGGTTTGATTGAATTAAATGTTTTTCCAATTTCTTTTTAGTCTTCATTTCTTTCTGGTATTTATATAGCAGTCCAATAAATGCAGTATAGGGCACTAAAAAAGAAATGATACATATTTTGAACCAGCTAAAATCAGCCATTGGAATAAATAGTGAAGCAATACAGGGCAGCATGATTAATAACAATAAAGATAGAGAGGAAGTATAATGTTCTTTTTGCCATGAAATAGAAAATGAACAATCAGGCCCATCAGTAGGTGTGAGAAAGGTTACTTTGGGGTCACTTGAAATATTAAAAAAATTTTTTATGGTTCTTAAATAAACACCTGGGATAATTTTATTCACCACTTGATTAATGGATTTAGTATAGAGATGCATTTTATTATAATCAAATTGCTTTTTTCTTTGGATATGAACTGATAACTCCGTTGATTTTCTTTGGGTAATATCAATTTTGAACATTTTTCCTGATTTATTAATAATCATTTTTAAAGCATCAATAATAACTCTTTCCGGGGTATAGGAAAAAAAACGAAGACTATAGGCAGAAACGGATTCATAACTTATGGTGAGCATGTTATTGATATTGGTTATGATTTTAGCAAACTCATAAAAATAAAAAATGAATTCCGAACAGATCCAGTAATTTTCTAAAGCACTTATATCCTTAGAGTAGATTAAAGTACTTTGCCGACTTGCTAATATATCAAGCCATTGATAAACATCTGCTGTATTAATATTTTGATTTTCAATATATTGTAAAATTGTGATGATGACAGAATTTGAAACATCTTTTTCCGTTTTTCCAAAGGGATCGTATTTTAAATAACCAATTTCATAAATTTTATGATGTTCTGATAATTGTTTCCCTGTTTCTTCAGAATAACACCAATTATAATCATTTAACACTTTTTTCGTAAACATAATGAAATAAAAGTAGAATTCATTGGTATACCAGCGTTGACAATCTAATAGTATTTCTTCATTAACCAGAAAATGGGGAGCTGGAGTATGGTTGTTTAAATACTCAAAAAGCTGATTAGTATTTCCCCCTGCCTCTTTAAAAGCAAGATAAGTTTCTTTTAATGCTTGCCCGCAATTAATGTAAATTTCATTTCTTTCCAACTCGACTGGCTGGCAATAGTTAAAGTCTTTGTCAGTAGGCCATGGATTATACCACATAATCCTGCCGGTAACATCGATTCCCCATCGCTTACTTTCATTCATTAGCTACCCTGGCTGTTCTTTTTTTCATTTAAAAGTTAATGGTACATTAATATAGAGGGTATTGTCAAAAAAAAAGAGTATAAAAAAAAAGTAGATCCAGCAGTTTATTGTGACAGGTTGAGACTTGATCATTATAGAATGATAGTTTGATTCAATAATAACTCCAAATCTAATAACTTTAAAATGTAATAATACTTCACTTTTAATAATTTTAATTTGGCATTGTTTAGTTTTTCTTCTGAATTCTCGACTTCATATAAATTTTTTATTCCTGCCTCATAGGAAGCTTTGGCAAGGGTATATACTTTTTCGGCGATTTGCAAGTTTAAAAGAAGGGACTGGTATTCGGTATCATAATTTTTCAGCTTCCGGATATATTCATTTAATTGGTTTTCTTTATCCATAACCGTTTTTTCTATTTTTAATTTCTCTTTTTTTATTTCCAGGCTTTTATTAACAATTCCCATTTGTTCATTTGAAAAGGGTAAAAAAGTAGATACCGGGATACTGAGTATTAAAGTCAAATAACCACTTTTTTGTTTCCAGTCTTCTTCTCTATTGGAAAACCATTTATTTTCCTTATCAAAGGGATCATTCTCTTGATAAGTCATATCAAATAAATAACTTAAACTAAAAGTAGGGGTCAGTTGAGAAATATGAATATTCCGCTGATTAATGAGACTTTTTAAATTTTCTAAATATAATTTAACCTCGAGATTGTCATTAACAGATTCCTTTAGCTGGTCCTTATTTATCCCGTAGCTATCCATCATATCCAGCTGGCCCATCAATTGAATGGGAACTTCCTGTTTTATTCCCAAAAGCTGTTTAAAAAGGCTTTTAACATCCTGGTATTTATTATTCATATCTACTAATTGAGTTTTTAAATTTTCATAAGTATATTCTGTACTTAGTAATTCCAGTTCAGAAATAATTTCATTATCGTATTTTCTCTTGGCCAGATCAAATCGGCTTTTTGCATCCTGAATATTTAACCGGATAAGATTGATATTTTCTTCTAATAAAAGAAGATGGTAATAGTACCCTTTAACATCCCGGGTAACCTGCTTTTTTACCATTTCTAAAGAAATTTTATTTTGGCGCCAATTAATAATAGACTGGTTGATCCCAAAAATCATTTGGACATTAAAACGAAAACTCAATTCAAAACTCATATAAACATTACCTGTAACAACAGAATCATATCGATCTTCCGGCAATGGAACTCCCAAATCTTCATATTCTTGATCAATACTATCTTTTGCATTTTCAATGACTTGCGGATGATATTTGGATAAATTAAAATTGAGAGAGGCAGTTGGACTAAATGAATTCCAGGATGTGCATAATGCCCATTTTGATTGGTCCAGAGTGGTCTTCTCAATTTTTATTTGCAAATTATTGGCTAAAGCCAAGTCAACTGAAGTACTGATATCCAGATCTAAGGTGCGGCCCTTTATTGAAATGTTAATCATCATCAATATAAAAGATAAAATTATAATCGTTTTTTTACTCATCTTTTTTCCTGATTAAGACTTTTTTGATCCTTAAGACAACCCTATGTTAAAAAATCCAGTTTTTCTAATAAATAGATGAGGATTTTTTTTTCTCCTACCTTTATCCGGGTGTCACAAAACATACCGATTCGAACTTGTGATGTGCTTCCTTTTTTATTCACCAGGGTTGTTTCAGGTAAACTGGCATCAACCAGATAAGCAGGCTCTTGTGAATTTTGAGAAATACTAATATCACTAGAAATATTGGTAATTTTTCCTGTGATGCCTCCATATTCATTGTAAGGTAAAGAAGCAAAACGGTAGCGAATCTCCAGTCCTTCCGACACCTTGGCTATGTCTTTATTGGACACCAGGACTTCTACTTTTAACTGGGAACTCTTTTGTGGGACAATTTTTAATATTTCAGTATGGGCTGTAATATAGTCATCTATATTAAATTTATTGGTTTCCTGAACTACCCCGTCTATTGGTGCAGTTATCTGACAATATTTGATATTTTCATTGATTTCCAATAATTGTTCATGGACTTTAGCTATTTGTTTTTCCAATTGATCAATCTCTTTAATAATATTGATATTGGTTTCACTCAGATATTTTTTTAATTGTAACTCACAAAACCGGACTTTGTCTTTTAGCTTTTTTAATTCCATTCCCGAAATACTCCCTTCCGGTAAAGAGTTGTTTTTCATATATTCCTCTTTTGCATGACTATACTGGAGTTCCAGGTTTTCTTTTTGATATTGGTACACTAAAAAACGATTATAATATTCGAAATGTTCTATACTCATAAAGTTCTGATTTTTATGAATGCTTTCCTGTAATTTTTCCAGGTTTACCAATTTTTCTTTTAAATCTTTTAGATTTTTTTCATCATTTTCTTTTTGTCGTTCAAAAGGTTCTGTATTAACTTCATAAAGAACCTCTCCTTTATCCACCAGTTTTCCATTATGATAATTGATTTCTTTTATGTTCCCTGAAATGATATTGTTAATCACGCTAATATGATCAACCGGCCGGATCAATCCCTGGGCTTTTATCACAATATCAATTTTTCCAAACCACAGCCAAATCAGGGCAATAAAAAGCATCAACAGGATTAAATAAATAAACAACCGCATCACCAGAGGTGGTTTCGAATATAATAATTCCCGGCTATCAGTTAATTCTTCAAAATTGATAATATATTCTTCTTTCATAATACTTCTCCCACCGGATAGTCTACAGGATTTAATTGGACATTCCATAATTCTGAATACTTTCCATTATTATTTAATAATTGACTATGGCTTCCAAATTCACAAATACGTCCTTTTTCCAGAACTACAATCTTATTACAACGCATAATAGTGGATAATCGATGAGCAATAATAATCGTGGTTACCCCATTGCTGATTTTATCAATCGTTTCATGGATAGCTTTTTCCGCAATGCTATCTAGATTGCTGGTTGCTTCGTCCAGGATAATCATATTAGGTTTTTTGAGAATAATCCGGGCTAATGCCAATCTCTGTTTTTGTCCACCCGAAAGAGTTGCACCTCTCTCACCAACCATTGTGTCATATCTTAAGGGCATATCATTAATAAAAGAATGGGCCATGGCACTTTGAGCAGCATCAACAATATTCTCAAAGTTGGCATCCCTTTGTCCGAAGGCAATATTTTCTCTAATGCTTCCACTGAATAAAAAGATATCCTGGGGAACATATCCGGTCTTATTTCTTAAGTTCTCTGTCTGCAAATCTTTGATATTATTATTATCAATTAGTATTTCTCCCTCTTTTGGAAGATAGTACTTTAATAATAATTTTGCTAAAGTTGTTTTACCGGAGCCACTTTCTCCTACAATTGCTACTTTATCACCAGCCTTAATGGTTAAGTTAATGTCTTCCAGTACATTCTGGCGGGTACCATAACCAAAGGTGACATTTTTTAATTGAATATCTCCGTAAAAAAAGTCGGGGCTTAATAACTGGTCATCATCTTTTGCTTCAATTTCCAGATCCAATATTTCTCCTAACCGGTCAGCTGCAACAATGGCTTCCTGTAAAGTTGGTTGTAGACCGATCAAATTTTTAATTGGTTCAAAAAAATAAGCCAGGAGAGCATTAAAGGTAATTAACTGTCCCACACTCAGGGTCCCCTTTATCACATAGACACTCCCAATCCATAAAACAATCACTCCTCCTAATAAGGTTAAAAAAGTTTGTAAAGATGCCTGTAAATTTTGCATCCATCCAACTTTAAAAATGGATTTTAATACTTTCACAAATTTTTTTTCCGTATCAAAGACCGCACTGTTCTGGGCATTCATTGCTTTGATTGTCCCAATTCCATTTAAAGACTCTACCAGATAGGCCTCTGTATCAGCAGTTTCCCCCATCAAATTCCGGTAATTTTTTTGGAAAGGTTTGGTAAATAGCCAGACAACAGCAATAGAAAAGGGAATAAAAAATAGGGCCACTAAAAATAACTGCCAGCACTGAATATAGAGAACGACCCCGCCTCCAATTATCATTAAAGTATCAATTAAAACCGATAAGGTTGCTCCGGAAATAGCAGTCCTGATTTTATAGGCATCATTTAAACGGGACAATATTTCTCCTACTTTTCTGGAGTCAAAAAAGGACATTGGTAATTTTAAAACATGTTTGTAGTAACTAAAGATAAGGGCAATATCTATTTTTTGGCTTAAATGTAATAATAAATGCTTTCTAAATCCATCCATTAAAACTTTGAACAGGGTTAATAAAACCACACCAACACTGATGATATGTAATGTTTTTTGCAACCCATTAATCAATATTTCATCAATTAAGTATTTAAAATAAAAGGCCCCTAAAATTCCTAATAAAGCAAAAAGCAGAGAGGACAAAAAGATTTCTCCAATTAATTTTTTATGGGGAAAAATCAGAGATAAAAAGCGATTGAATAATCCAGTAGTTTCATCTCCTTTTTGAAAGGAATTATCGGGAATCATTAATATCAGAACCCCGGACCAGATCTTAAAAAAATCATCCTTTTGATAAGTCACCAGTCCCTCTTCCGGATCTGCAATAATGACTGAATCATTTTTTATTTCATGGACTACCACATAATGCAGTAAATTTTCCTTTATTACATGAGCAACCGCTGGTAATGGCAGTTTGTCTGTAAAATTTTTTTGCTCAGCCTTAACTCCTTTAGCCACAAAGCCTAATTTTTCAGCCGCTTTTACCAAGCCGAAGGCACTGGTTCCTTTAGTATCTGTTCCTGCGATCAATCTGATTTGAGAAATAGGCTTTTTTAATCCATACTGCTTGGCAATGGTTGCCAGACAGGCTGCTCCACAATCGGTAATATCATGCTGTTTGATGCAATAATAATTTTTTAACATAGGAAAACCTTTAAATTTAAGAATATTAAATTAGCTCACTTGACTCTGACATAAATATCAATAACCATATCTTCAATTGAGTCACCGGCAGATTGATTCATATGATAAACATTATAAGCTGGACTGTTTTGTTCTAACTGATTGTCAGAAATATAAGAAACTAACTGGCTATAAGTATTTGGTAAAAAATTAGGATTTCCTTTATGCTGGATAGTGAGCATATCATTTAAAATCAGAGAATCCTTAAATTGATAACCTGAGGCTACTTCTATTTTTTTATCCACAGGTAATAAAATCTCCATATCTAAGAAGGGTTCATTGTTCACCAACTCTGCTTTGTAAGTAGCAGTAACTAAAGGGCCGTTTTTATTTGCCCCTTTTTCTTTTAAATAGTTGCCTATGTTTAATATCTCAGAATTAATCTCTGATTGAGACATCCTTTTTCTGATAGATATTAAATTATTTAATTCTAAATTTTTTCCTGATTTAACTTCTGCCATAAACCTGTACCTCCAATTTGATATTTAATATTATTATTTTGGCCGGATTTTCTATCAAACCCAAGAAAATCCGGCGGAATTATGAAAGTTTTAAATTATAAGCAAACAACAACTAATGCAGCAATTGTTAAAACTCTAGCAGATACTTCCCAGAATTTTTTCCAGCACCATCCGCCGTCAATTTGCATTAATTCTTCATCTGTTAATTGTTGTAAACCATGACCTAATTCATTTTGCATTTTTTTGTCCTTTCAATTAGTATTTCATATTAAAATAATTCAATTTAAGAAAATTATTCTTCACACTTGTCGGAAAGAGCGTGACACAACCAGCAAACCGCTGCTGCAATACCTAAAATTGCAGCCAGTGTAAATGCACCCCCATTAATTTCCTGCATTTCTGCTTCATTCATGCTGTTGAAGTCATCAAATACATAGTTTTTTTTCATTTTTTTACTCCTCGATTTTGTGCATAATGTACCTAGGATTAATTATGCGTTTTAAATTTTTGTCCAATTTTAATCACATTAAAATTGATTGACAGGAGCTAGCATACAATCTTTTCAATTGAATAACCTTAAAAATTCTGCTTTTTTTCTTAAAAATCCTGCGAAATGTTATTTTTTTACGCAGTATTTAGAGTTTTTTAAGTTTTCTTATTTTTTTTTATCCTGAGCTATTTCTATTTATTTTGCGGTACTCTTTTGGGGTGATCCGGATATTATTTTTGAAAACTGTGCTAAAATAATTTGAATCATTAAAACCAACATGATAGGCTATCTCTGAAATATTTAAGTTGGAATTAAGTAATAAATTTTTTGCATTGTCCATGCGGACCTTGGTCAGGTATTCGATAAATGTATAATTGGTTTCTTTTTTAAATTGATGTAAAAAATGGGATGGGCTGATAGAAATATTTTCTGCCACTTCACTGGCAGTTAAGGGATCCTGATAATGATTTTCAATAAAATTCTTGGCTTTACTCATCACTTTTATATTTTTTGTATTTTTAGATTGTGAAATGTTAGCAGTTATTTTATAAATATTCTTTTTTAAAAACTCGATAATTTTAGTTTGATTCTGACAAAAAGGAAAACCTGAATGATACATGTTATCCAGCTCATAAAACTTTTCTATTTGAATCTCATCCGATGAAGAGATATTCATCAACATGCTATAAAGTTCTAAAAAATGGATGCGAATCATGGTTTCACTGCTACCGGTAAATAAAAGCAGTTTCTTAAAAAACAGCTCAAAGGATTCTTCTACTTCATTAATATTTCCCATTTTTATCGAACTTAATAGATGATCACGTTCTTTTTCTGGATAAGGGAACTCATTTTTTTCTGTATTTTCTAAATCCCGATAATAGGTAATATGATTGTATCCTTGTTTTTCTGCATATGCCAGGGCTTTCAAAGCTTCCTGATAGGAATTTCTCAGGTCTTCCAAATTTTGATAGGTTTTACCAACACCTATTGAAATAGAAAACTTATTTGATCTTAGGAGTTTTTCTTTAAATGTAAATAAAAGCTGATTTAAAGCTGTATTGTTATTTCTGCTCAACCAATAACCAGAAACAGCAAGCCCAAAGGTACTCTGGGATAACTGAAGAATTAAGAAATCCCCTTCACCAAATTTTTCTTTCAATATTTTTCCGATTGATTCTCTAGTCGAATCCAGAATTTCCAGCTTTCTTTGCTGATAATTTTGATAATATTTTTTAAAATAAATTCTTAAAACAATAAAGGTATCTAAGAGGTGATTCTTTTCTAATAATTCTAAAGAATGAAAAATATCAGAATGAAAAGATGGGAAATAGGCAACATGGTGTAAGAAATTATCCTTTAGAATTGGAAGGATTTTTTGAAATTTTGATTTTAATTCATGATAATCAATCAAGATGCCTCTCCCAATACATACTGTACAAATGAGAGAACCAAAATGAAATATTTTTGTTTGAGAAAAAGTTGAGCCAATCATCAGGGAAACACCTAGTATTAAAATTCCTAAGAAGTACCAGAATAGTTTATTGGTGATTATTTTTTTTCCTCCTTTTTTTTTAATCCGAATTAAAAATTGAATGGCTAATAATAATAAGAGAAAACCTGATATTAACTGGATGATGGTGGTAGTTTCTTTTCCATAATAATGTTTTTGTGAAGATAATGTCAAAGAGTCATAAGCAGTAAAGAAATCATTACAGTAGAGGATATAGGAATATTCAGTTCCCAGTGTCTTAAAAATACCATAAATGATTCCCAGGCTTTGTCCTGTGAGAATTATAATTATTTTTTTCATCCGGGATAATCCATTTCCAATAGTATAAGAAAAAAAAGTAATCATTGGAAAAGTTACAGAACAAAATAAATACAATCGAATATTGTTAATAATCAAAGGGTAAGGCTGAGGACCAAAAAGAATCTGAATTGGCCAGGTAAAATAAAAAGTACAGGTGGAAATTAAAAAGAAAGCAAAATAATTGTATGACTTTGCTTTTACAGATTTGGTGATCATAAAATATAAGAAAAATACTAAATATAGTAAACTAATAAAAATTGGAATGATATAATTATTAAGGAAGAAAAAATCAATACTCATAAACATCATCCTTTTTTGTTTTTTTATTAAGTAAATGGGAAAAAAATTAGTTTTTATCAAACAGAAATTGCAGCTTGTTTTATATTGACTTCCTGTTTCAAAACAGGAAGTCAATATAAAAAATATTACTCGAGAGGAGGCTCGATTAGGCCCAGGTGTTCAACCTGGATGTTTTTGGTTGCACTAATAACAGAATTATCAGTTAAAGTAACCTCAAGAGTCAGTGTGTGATTTTCACTATATCCTGAGTTATTGTAGTAAAAGGTTCGGGTATAGGTTGAATTATTGCTGACTACAGATCCGTTCCATTTCCAGGTGTAAGATTTGACTGCACCAGAAGAAAGATTGGCTCTATAGGTTACTGTTCTTGGAATACTTGGGTTTTTGAGTAAAATAAAACCAGGGCCGGATATGCTTAAAGTTATTGGTACTCTATAAGTAATAATCAGTTTTGGATGATAAGCTGATACAGGGTGGTTGCTGGAAGCAAAATACATTCTTGCATAAGCTTCTTCAATATTTAAACGGAGCTGCAAACTAACCTCTCGATTATAGTCTGTTCCATACCGATGATAGATATACATCATGTGAGTCAGATTAACAGCATAATTTTGAGTAGAACTGGTTGATTTGGACAGAAATATTCTATCGCCAACAGGCTGCAATGGGTTATTATTCCAGGTTATGGTATTGGCACTCCAACTACCGCGAACTCTTTGAATTTCTGATCTATTTTCTCCTGAATGTCCAACATCTGGGTGGTGATATAAATAGAGTGTGGCAGTATCAATGTAATTGTTTTGACTTTCATCAAAATCAGGTATTGAACTTAAATCAAATTTTACCAAACTGCGAATAGTTCCTTCTGTGCCGCTCCAGGTCCATTGGTCTGCAGCAAAATAGGTTGCATGGTTTCCTGTTGAATCAGGGTAAATTGAAAATATTCTGGAATCTTCTTTAGGTGTTAATGTTACTGTTTTAAAAACCGCAGGTTGATCAGCTGCTACTAATGCTTTTTCAGCCAGGACTTGTTGTTCAATGTTGGTTTTTTCTGCATCATTATTTTGCAGGTTACTCACTGAACAGCTAACAAGCATAATTAATGCAGCAACTAAAACAGTACTTTTTAGAATAAAAAGAAATTTTTTCATGTTTTTTTCCTTGAGTTAGGTTTTACCACTCAAAATAAAAAAAAATCATTGTTTCGTAAATACTTAAAATTATGTATACTATCTGCATAATTTTATGTAGATAATAGAACTGGA
>JAKSBL010000250.1 GCA_022361115.1 Spirochaetota bacterium
ATTTCTGGAACAGAGAAAGAAGTGGAATGTGACACTCTGATTTTATCCGTTGGTTTAATACCTGAAAATGATATGACAGTCAGCTTATCTGATATCCAATTAGATGCTAAAACAAAAGGCCCTTTTGTTGATCAGAATATGATGACTCAATGCCCTGGTGTTTTTTCCTGCGGTAACGCACTTCATGTGAATGATTTAGTTGACTATGTATCTGAAAATGGTGAAACAGCTGGTTATCAGGCAGCCCTCTTTAGTCAACAGGGTTTTAAGAAAAGTCAGACCATTTCCATAAAAACTAGAGGAGACATTCAATATGTGGTCCCCCAAACCATTACCGCTGCCGGGGAAAACAAAGCAATTCTCTATTTCCGTAGTAAAAAAATTGTCCGAAATGCCTCGATCTTTGTTAAAAATTCCCAACAGATCATTTTCCAAAAAAAATATCCTATTATTAAACCCCCGGAAATGGAGAGGATTGTATTAGATACTTCCCTGATTTCTTTTCAGAATGAATTGTTTCTGGAAATGGAGGTCTGTCCGTCATGACTCAATCCAATGAAATAACTTGTATACTTTGCCCCCAGGGGTGTACTTTGTTCATTGATTTAAATACTCAAGAAGTAAGTGGCAATAAATGCAAAAAAGGGATTGATTATGGAATAACAGAAATTACCAATCCGACCCGTACTTTAACAACAACTATTAAAACTATTTTTGCTGATTTTCCACGTTTATCCGTTAAAACAGATCAGGAAATCCCTTTAAGCAAAGTATTTATCTATATGAAAGAAATCAATCAACAAATTGCTCAAAAGCGTTATCAACCAGGGGATATTATTGTGACAAAATTGTGTAACAGTGAAGTGAATCTGATTGCAACAGATAATATGGGATTAGAGGATGAGAATTAATGGAAAAACATCTACTAGCCATTGACTGTGGTACTCAAAGTGTTAGAGCTCTTTTATTTGATGTTAATGGTAATTTAATAAAAAAACAAAAAATTGAGTACCAGCCCTATGTTAGTGATAAACCTGGCTGGGCAGAGCAAGATCCTAATATCTTTTGGGAAAATCTTTGTATTGCCTGTCAACAATTAAAGGTCCAAAATCCCAGAGAATTTCAAGCAATTGCAGGTGTAGGGATTACTGCTCAAAGAGATAGTATGATTAACCTGGATGAGAATGGAAATCCTCTGAGAAATGCCATTATCTGGCTGGATCAGCGAAAAGCACAACCGGTTTACCAACCCAAAGGGGTGATGAAGCTTTTTTATAAAGCAATTGGCATGGATGAGGCTATTTTAAAAACTCAAATGGATGGCAAAGTAAACTGGATCAGAGAAAATCAAAAAGAGATATGGGAAAAAACCTATAAATACGTTCAAGTATCAGGATTTCTTCATGCCAGGTTGACAGGCAAATTTATTGACTCAGTTGCTTCGCAAATTGGACATATTCCATTTAATTATAAGAAATGTACCTGGTCTAAACCTGGAAGAGAATTAAATGCCCGAGTATTTCCTGTTGAACATGAAAAGTTACCAGAATTAGTCAAACCATCTGCAATCATTGGCAATATTACTATAGAGGCTGCCAGGGTTACTGGAATTACAGAAGGGACCCCGGTGATTGCCTGTGGATCAGATAAAGGGTGTGAAACTATTGGTATGGGAGTCATTGATCAAAACATGGCATCATTGAGTTTTGGAACTACTGCTACCGTTCAAACAACCAGTCACTATTATTTTGAGCCTTTAAGATTTATGCCTGCTTATCCAGCACCCATTCCAGATCATTTCAATCCTGAAGTTGAGATCTTCCGAGGCTATTGGATGATTACCTGGTTTAAAGAAGAATTTGCTCATCAAGAAGTAGACGAAGCCAAAAAAAAAGGGATTACCCCGGAAATGGTCTTAAATAAGCTTTTGGAAAAAATACCAGCTGGATCTCTCGGGCTAATCGTTCAACCATATTGGAGTCCCGGGTTAAAGAATCCTTCAGCCAAAGGGACAATTATTGGTTTTGGAGATGTTCATAAAAGGGGGCATTTGTATAAAGCTGTTATTGAAGGGCTAGGATATGCATTATTAGATGGCCTTCATCAGATTGAGAAAAGAGGCCGGCAGCAGGTTCAGCGATTAGCTGTATCTGGTGGTGCTTCACAAAGTACTGAAATTTGTCAGATATCAGCAGATATTTTTAATAAACCTTTAGTAAAGGGAAAAACTTATGAAACAGCTGGTTTAGGAGCTGCAATTATCACTGCAGTTGGTTTGGGGATTTACCCGGATTTTCCTCAGGCAATTAAAAACATGGTCGTTTATGATCAGTATTTTTATCCAAATCCGCAAAATGTTCAAATATACCGGGACCTATATAACCGGGTCTATCGTAAGCTTTACCGTTCAGTTTCTCATCATTATGAAGAGATTAGAGAAATAACTGGTTACCCAGAGAAAGTATAGAAAAAGGAAAGGCCAAAGAAAGATATTTGCTGGACGATTTGAAAAGATCATTATTAAAATCAAATGATAATTAGATAATTCAAATATAAAATCTTTGGGAGATTTTATTGATTAATGAAATGAAAGGAGAAAAAATGAGCAAAAATATTTTTACCCCCAAATGGTATAAAGGGAATATACCAGAAGATAGTTATCGGTCCATTTTTAAATGGGGTGATCCTTATGAATACAAACATCCCAATAAACGCTTATATAGATTAATGAAAGATACTTTTGAGTTAACTGATCAGGACTTCAAAGTTCCCGCTGATCTGGGATTAGATAAAGTAGAATTTGACAAATCCTGCTCTTTAAGTGAAGAACAATTAAACCAATTTAAAGAAATTTTGGGTGAAGATAAGGTTTCCATTGATAACTATACTCGTCTGTCAGTAGCATATGGAAAAACCATGTATGATGCACTACGATTAAGAAAAAAGATTGTTGAGAACATTCCGGATATTGTTTTGTATCCGGGAACTAAGGAAGAAGTCGTTCAAATAGTCAAATACTGTAATGAAGAAAAGATACCAGTTTATGTCTATGGTGGAGGTTCATCTGTTACCCGGGGTGTTGAAGCTATGAAAGGTGGTGTGACCATTGATTCTCGGGTAAACCTCAATAAAGTACTAGAGTTCAATGAAATCAATCAAACTATTAAAGTTCAAGCCGGAATCAGTGGCCCTGATTTGGAACAAACTTTACAAAATGCGGTTACTACTTTAGGGGCTAAACGGAATTATACAACTGGCCATTTTCCTCAATCCTTTGAGTATTCTGTAGTCGGAGGCTGGGTAGTTACCCGGGGGGCTGGGCAAAACTCGACTTATTATGGAAAAATTGAGGATATGGTATTGAGCCAGGAATATGTCACTCCCATTGGAGAAATCAAGACCCTGGATTATCCCGCCAAAGCTACTGGCCCGGATGTTGATCAAATTATGATGGGATCGGAAGGTGCTTATGGGATTTTAGTTTCTGCTACTTTAAAACTGAAAAGATGGATGCCGGAAAATACCAAACGTTTTAGTTATATTTTTAAAGATTGGCAATCTGCGCAAGAAGCTTTAAGGGAAATTATGCAGTCTGAAGCCGGAGTTCCTTCTGTTTGTCGTCTTTCTGATCCTGAAGAAACAGATGTTGCTCTTAAGCTTTATGGAGTAGAAGGGACCATCCTGGATACACTCATGCGTGTCAGAGGATTGAAGAAAAACCAGCGGTGCCTATTTTTAGGAACTGCTGATGGTTCAAAATCCTATACAAAAATGGTTGCAAAAAATGTAAATAAAATCTGTCGTAAATATGGGGCAATGTTTACTACTAGTTATGTTACCCGGCGGTGGGAACACGGCCGGTTTAAAGACCCTTATTTAAGAGAGGATCTACAGGATTATGGAGTGATTATTGATACATTAGAATGTACAGTTAATTGGGCAAATCTGGATAAAGTTCACCAATCGGTTCGTAAATACTGTAAAAGCAGGCCAAAAACAATTTGTATGACCCATATGTCCCATGTTTATGCCCAAGGGTGTAATCTCTACTTTATATTTATTGGTAAATTTGAAGGATTAGAGGATTTTGTGCAATATCACCAGGGATTATTAGATGCAATCCAGACATCAGGAGCAACTATGAGTCACCATCATGGAATTGGCAAACTCTTTGCGCCCTGGCTGGAAGCGCAAATCGGTAAGAACCAGTATAAGATTTTTCAGGTTTTAAAAAACCATTTTGATCCCAATAACATTATGAATCCAGGTGGAACATTAGGGTTCGATCTGCAAGAAAATGAGAAAAGGAATAAACTAACCAAGCAAAGGTAATTGGAAAATAAATGAAGTTATCCTATAATAATGGAAGAGTCATCATTTTAAAAAAAGGTTGAGGATGAAAATCAGATATTACCAGAAAAAACCAGGCTCCAAAGTTTTTAAAACACAGTATGTGAAAATCATGTGTTTTTTTGTTGGTAGAGCTTTAGCAGCAGTCAGTAAAGTTGATCAAGAAGTTAAAGAAGAGATAGCAACTTTGCCGGAAGGGTTTACTTTTATGTTAAAAATCCTTCCTTACGGCCCTTCTTTAGCTGTTACTTATCAGCAAAAGAGGCTTAGATATGAGGGGGGCAATTATCCTGAAGAACAAGCTGATGTAGTAATTATGATTAAAAATATTGAAGCTGCTTTTTTACTTTTTACTTTTCAGGAAGGAACTGCTCTGGCTTTTTGTCGTGACCGGATGGCTGTTAAGGGTGACTTAACAACAGCAATGGCTATTGTTCGTTGTTTAAATATTGTTGAAACCTATTTGCTGCCTAAATTTTTAGCAAAAAAAGCTTTAAAAAGGTATCCAGAATGGAATTTTTTTCGTAAACATCTGGGAAGAATTGTAATATATTTTAGAACCTTAACTGGTATTTAATAAAAAAGGATCTTAGGAGTAAGAAAAAATGAAAGAGTACTATGAATTTTTTTGTCCAGTCAAGATGGTAGTTGGGCATAAAGCTTTAGATCATATCCCTTATGAATTAGATTCTTTAGGTGCTAAACACCCTATGTTTATAACTGATCAGGGAGTGGTTTCTGCAGGCCTATTGAAACATGTAGAAAATGCCTTTAAAAATTCCGGGATGATTATTGGTCCGGTATTTGATGAAGTACCTGCTGATTCATCACTAACAGTGGTAAACCAGTTAGCCAGTCTTTATCAGGACCAGAGTTGTGACTCTATTATTGCTATAGGTGGTGGTTCTGTAATTGATACTGCTAAGGGTGTGAATATCGTAGTGAGTGAGCAAGCAACTGATCTGATGAAATTTACTGGTGCAGGTGCTTTAAAAAAGCCTCTTAAACCTTTTATTGTTATACCCACTACTGCTGGTACAGGATCAGAAGTTACTCTAGTAGCGGTGATAGCTGATCATGAGAAAGATCAGAAAATGCTCTTTACTTCTTATTTTCTTTTACCTAACCTGGCGGTTCTGGATTCCCGGATGACCCTTACTCTTCCCCCTCATCTTACTGCAGCTACCGGTATGGATGCTTTAACCCATGCAGTTGAAGCTTACTCCTGTCTAGGCAAAAATCCTCTCAGTGATGCTTATGCTTTTCAGGCAATCGGTTTGATTAGTCAACACTTAATTCCTGTTACTAAAAATCCTCAAGATAAAGAAAGGCGTTTGCAAATGGCCCAGGCTTCAACCATGGCAGGCATTGCTTTTTCCAATTCTATGGTTGGATTGGTACATACTCTTGGTCATACTATCGGGGCTATTTGTCATGTTCCCCATGGCATGGCCATGAGTATTTTACTTCCCTTTGTACTAGAATATAACTTAAAAAATGATCCATCAGGAGATTATCAGCAAAATATCTCCCAACTTCTCCTTCCATTATTAGGCGACGAAGTCTATGCTTCAACAAAACACGAATATCGGGCTGATAAAGTGATCACCTATATTAAAAGAATGAAAGAGCAACTTTACCAGCTTACCAAAATGCCCAGGACTCTAAAAGAAACAGGTAAAGTAGAAGAGGCTCAATTAGAAGAGATTGCCCAAGCCTCCTTAGGAGATGCTTCCATTACTTATAATCCAGTTGAGGTCGAGTTTAAAGAAGCATTAGCTGTTCTAAAATCAGCTTATTAGTAGCAAGTTTATATTTTGAATTGACGACTCGGATTCATAATTTATGATGATTTGGCCTGTATTGCTTATGTAATTACAGGCTTTTTTAATTAAGAAGAGATGATCATAGAAATGTAAATAGTAATTTTTTTCATCATTTTTTTTAAAAAAACTTGCTTTTTCAAAAAAATGTAGTAAACTAGAAACTGACCAAAAACAAAAACGGTCATGTTTTATGGTTTGGAGACAAAAATGATTGACAAAAAACTAAAGTTAAAAATCAGGAAAACTGCCTTGGAGTTATTTAAAACCATCAGTTATTCTAAAACTTCTGTATCCAATATTGCCAAAGCTGCAGGTATTGGTAAAGGTACAGTTTATCTCTATTATAAAAGTAAAGAGGATATTATTTCCGCAATCATACAGGAGCGTTTTGAAGAAATCAGGGCACAGGATACTAAATATTTTTTTGATGAAGATATTTCGTTCAATGAAAAACTGATTAAATTTAATAACCGGCTGATTGATGAAACCATAAAAACCAAAGAATTACTATTCGGTTCTTTTGAGAACCTGAAAGGAGAAACTGTCAGAGATGTATTTGATACGATTAATCAATATAATGGTATTTGTATAACTTTAATTGAGGATCTAATCAAATTTCATGATTTAAAAATTCCTAAAAGTATAGAACAATTACACATAGATATTGATGAGTATTTACATCTTATATTGGGGAGAATGATTGTCCATTTTTTAAAAATTGATTGGGATGATGTAACGCCCTTAAAACAAGCAATAAACTCTGTTTCATTCAAAATGTTTGAAGCAGTAGTTTTAAAATAAATATCTAATAATTAGGAGAAAAAAATGAAAAAAGCATTTATGCTAGTGTTAATTTTTTTAATTTCATTATCAACTTTTGCTGATGCAAAAGGGGAGGCCATTGCCAGAAAGTACTTTGATTTAAAAAGTGCAGATGATGATTTTGCTATTGCAACCATGGTCCTGATTGATAAAAAAAACAACAAGAAGACCAGAAAATTAGAAATTTTTGCTAAAGAATTTACTGAAGGCAAAAATACCTTTATTCGGTTTTTAGAACCATCTGATGTTAAAAATACTACCTTTTTAACAATCACACATAAAAATACAGATGATGAACAGAGATTGTATTTACCTGCTTTAAAAAAAGTGCGAAGAATATCTTCTTCCAGTAAAGATAGTAAATTTATGGGATCAGATCTGTTTTACTATGACATGGAAGACAAAGATTATGATGATTTTACTTTTAAATATCTAAAGGATGAAGAATTCAGAAACATGGATTGCTATGTTTTAGAAATGAAAGCTAAAGATCCAAATTCACCTTATTTAAAGACAAAAGTTTGGATCAATAAGAGTGATAATTTCATTTATAAGACCGAGTGCTATGATAAAAAACGGGGTGGTTTAATTAAAACCATGGTAATTGTAGAAACCAGAATAATTGATGGAGTTATTTTCCCAATAAAAACTCTGATTGAAAATCATCAGGAGCAGCACAAAACATTATTATCCATGGATAATATTAAAATTAACTCTGGGTTGAAAGATAACATTTTTACTGTACAGAATCTGGAAAAGTAAAAGGGTGGCTGTCTCAATTAAGGATATTCGGGCAAAATATAACTTAAACTAAAGACAGCCACTGTAATATAAAATTACATCAGAGGCTCTTATTACAGAAAAATTGTCTAAAACAATTTCAGTACAAGAAAAAAACAATTCAAATAAGAGCCTCTATTAATTTATAACAATATTCAGTAATTTTCAATAAAAATTCCTTTTAACAGGTGTGAAGACCATTATTTGGAGAATTATCTTTAAAAGATCAGTCAAAAACACCTGCTTTTTCCAGAAAATAACTAACTTGCCCCTCTAAGATTGATTTTCTGAAGTAATGTCAAATTTATTTTAAAAAAACTTTAAAGGCACAGAGCACACATTATTTAAGTAGTTTTAAGTTTTATACCTATAAACTCTATTGTTCTGTTCTAAAATACAATGTTTTTCTGTGAACTTTTGGTTGGTTGGTACTTACAAGAATGTTTTAAAGGGCAAGAATTGAGGAATTTACATACTTTTATAGGAGATAAAATGAAATATAATAAAATCATTATATTGTTGTTTTTAATCTTTAGTGTATTGTTTCATGCTTTGGCAGAAGATGAATTTGATGCACTTTTTGATGAAAATATAACTTCTGACTCTGGGCAAAATGAGACTTCTTCGAGTGATCATTCAGCTGGGTCAGGAGACTTTGAGCTTTCTTTAATAGGAGAGCACTCAGCAAGTTTCCATGTGCCTGTAATCCCTAGGCATTTTGATTTTGATAGTGATATCAAGGCACCGAAGTTTAACAATGATTTAGGAATTGAGATTAAGTATAAAAAAATGAAATTAGTCTCTATGTGGAACCTGGGATTGTTTATCAATGATTGGGGTAATTGGGAAGCTGCCTGGAAAAATAACGAGTTTAAAGCGGGCTTTTTAAGAGTAAAGCCTCTGGATAATGCTATCTATTGGAGCCCCTGGAAGTTTAATCTGGGAGTTGGTTTTCAATATTATACCTGGGGTTTAGCAGATAAACTCAATCCTACAGATAATATCAACCCTAAAGATTATAGACAAGGATTAGATGCAGATAAAATATCTGTATTTTCGGCTTCAGCAACTCTTTATCCTGTTGATTTTATGTCGATTGAAGCTGTTTATGTTCCATTTGAACAATCCAGTACATTCCCTCTTGATTTTGCGGAGAAAATACCAGAGGATCTCTACACCCAGGTTAATATTACAGGATTTACAGGAGGTGGTGATCCAATTTATGACAATATCTCCCGTGATAAAAAAGTTGAAGAAGAAAAACTGGCTTTTGATCTGACATCTTTTAAAGCTGGAGGAAAAGTTAACTTTTTCTTCCCAACAGTTGATTTCTCGTTTAGTTATCTTTATGACATAGATACATATTATACACCCGAGATTAAACTAGACAGATATGATCTTTCCAGTAATGCTGCTATTCTTGGTATATTGTCAGCAGCCAATAAACCCACCAGTTCTTACCGGGTAGAATCCATTGATTTAACCAGAAACCGGATTCATCGCTTTGGATTTGATATAAAAGCCACAGTAGACCGTTTTGGTATCTGGTTGGAAACAGCTTATTCAATGACAGAAGATTATTTCATGAATCAATATGAACTGCGAAATCATAATTTAGCCTGGACATTGGGATTTGATTTTAACTATGGGCCAGATGATGATTTTTACTTTAACATTCAGTATGTTGGTGAATTTATCCCAGATTATGATCAGGATTTTTATGGGGATTATGAGGAAGGATCACCAGATAGTGCTAAGATCGATGAAAAAGATTATATGAAAGAATATTATTATCGAGCTCTGGTTTATCAGTTAGGAACAGTGACTCAAGGTTTAACTCAAGGATTATCAATCAATATGGAATGGCCTGTTCTAGATTCAAAGTTAACTCCATCAATTACTGCTGCCTACTTTTTACCCCTTCTGTATGGTTATGAGCATGGGCAAGAAGTGCGCTATGGAAGTTTAGCACTTCAACCAGAACTGGACATTATGCCATTTGATTCTTTTCATATCGTTATTGGCTCAAATCTCTACTTTTCCTGGATAAAACAAAAAGATAAAGCGGTAGAGATTAATCGTGAAACCGATCGAATTGGCCAGTTTAATGGCGATAGTAATATCTATGTTGAAGTTCGTTACAAATGGAATTATGACTTAAAGAAATAAGCAATAAAATAAATGAAATTGAGGTATAAAAATGGAAAAAATATTTAAATATCCATTATTGAATATCATTGTTATTCTAGGAATAACTGTGTTTTTTTCACTCTGGTTACCCCAGGGCAGGATAGATAATGACGTTACATCAACCTTACCTCCTAAGCACCCTTCTAATGTTGCACATGATCAAATGAAGGAAGATTTTGGAGGAACTGGTATTTTTGTCATTGGGATCAAATCAAAGAATGGTAAAATTATTACTAATG
>JAKSBL010000667.1 GCA_022361115.1 Spirochaetota bacterium
GTGCATTAAACCATTATTACTCCTGGTATTCAGGCAGTGACAGACTCTGGTTTTCACTTTTTCAGCAAAGCATACAGCTAAACACTTTATCCAGAGTAACCTCATTTGTAGTTTTAGAAAATCAAGCCCAGGAAATCATGTTAAAGAAGAAACAGGAACAAGTTTTATCAGCAAAAAAAACCTTAGATGCTTCAGATGAGATAATCGAAATGTCAGAACCTCATTTGTTTTTTTTATTGATATTGTTTTTGCTATTTATCCTGGTAAAGAAAACTGGCTTACTGGTGAATAAAAAAGGTGATTAATTGTGGTGAAGAAGGGTACAATGATGTATTGGATTAGGGAGGTTTGTATTACTACTCTTTTTCATATTGGGCTAAAATTTTCATCTCTGAACAGGAAAGTTTTCCATCTTGGAAGAGCAAAATTTCTTTTAGGATTTTCTGCGTCAACATCCGTTGCCGTCCAGATAAGTTGATGTGGAGGCCGTCATTTTTTTGGGAAAGGTTCAGGGTAAATGTACAAATAATGATAGCCAGTATTATTATACCGAGAAATGAATAGAGAAGTGGAATTTTAAATTTTTCTATTTTTTTCATTTCAACACCATATAAGAATGAATCATCTCTTATTTCAAGATAATCATTAAATTGTGTAATGTCAATTCTTGATATTTTTTTTAATAATTTTGTTTCTCTACTTGACGGATGGGATAAATTGCACTATTAATAAATTAGTGAAACGTTTCGATAGCTAAATTTGTTCTTGATTTCTATATTGGTACAGTATTAGAAAAGGAGGATTAAGGTAAATAATGGCTAATATTAAGGATGTGGCAAAAAAAGCAGGAGTTTCTATTTCCACTGTATCTTATGCAATCAATAATATTCCTAAGGTCAGTGCTGAAACAAAAGAAAAAATTCTTCGTATTGCAGGAGAATTGAACTATCAACCTAACTTTACTGCCCAAAGTTTAAAAAGACAAAAAACAGAAACCATTGGTTTATTTACTACAGATATCTGTAGCCCCTACTATCTGGAAGTGACAAGAGGGATTCAGGATGCCTTAATAGAGAGAAAATATGATTTGATTATTGCCAATATTTATCAAGGTTTACGAAGTACAGCTTATCGACTTTTAAGGGATAGACGAGTAGATGGAGGAATTATTTTGGGTTCTTCAGATATTCCCTATCGGGTAATTGAGAAGATTGCCCAAAAGAAGGTTCCTTTGGTAGTTACTGATCGTAGTCCTGATGAACCCAAACAGGAAAACAAATTTATCAGTAAACTTTTAGTGGATAATTTTAACGGAGCTATGAGTGTAGTGAATCACCTTATCTCCTTAGGGTATCGAAAGATTGGTTATTTAAGTGGATTAAGAGAGTCTTATGATAATCAGAAAAGATTAGAAGGTTTTCGACAAGCACTTCAGGCTAAAAAGATTCCTTTTTATGCGAAATGGTTTATTGAGGCAAATTTTACTGAAAACACTGCATACAGTAAAACAAAAGAAATGATTAAAACAGGAGATCTTCCCGAAGCAATTTTTGCTGCTAATGATGAAATGGCAATCGGGGCGATGCATGCATTACAGAATGAAGGGATAAAGATACCTGAGGAGATGGCAATTGTTGGTTTTGATGATATTCATCTAGCAAAACTAGTAAAGCCAGCTTTAACTACAGTTTGGCGAGATGAATACAAGATGGGGCGAATTGCAGTTGATATGATTTTTGACATGTTAAATGAAAAAGACCATAAAAATGTGATTACAATGCCGACAAGAATCATGGTTAGGGAATCCTGTGGTACAAAATTAAAAAATAAGCCGAATATTTTATAACAATGTGGAGTAATAATTATGGAGAAAAAAAGATTTCCTCAAGATTTTATCTGGGGGGCTGCTACTGCTTCTTATCAAATAGAAGGGGCAAGTAAAAAAGATGGAAAAGGGGACTCTATCTGGGACACCTTTACCCTTGGGAAAGGAAATATTTCAGATGGAACAAATGGAGATGTAGCTTGTGACCATTATCACAAGTATCTTGAAGATATTGCTATTTTAAAAGAATTAAATATCCAATCTTATCGGTTTTCCGTTGCCTGGCCCAGGATTTTTCCTGAAGGTTTTGGAAAGGTGAATCAAAAAGGGCTGGATTTCTATCAGAGACTGGTAGATTCACTTTTAGAAGCTGGTGTTTCACCTGCTGTTACATTGTATCACTGGGATCTACCACAGAAACTGCAGGATATTGGTGGGTGGGAAAACAGAGATACCATTAGTTATTTTGAAGAATATGCGCAACAAATGTTTCAAGCTTTGGGAGATAGAGTTTCTATGTGGATTACCCATAATGAACCCTGGGTGGTTTCCATAAATGGAAATTTCTTTGGTGCCCATGCACCGGGAAAAAAGGATTTTCCAACGGCCCTGTTAGTTGCCCATCATTTGCTGGTTTCTCATGGAAAAGTAGTTCAAAATTATCGGCAACAAAATCAGAAGGGTAAAATCGGGATTACCTTAAATCTTTCTCCAACATACCCTTATTCAGATAGCCAAGAAGATAAAAAAGCCGCAGTTTTAGAAGATGGTTTTTTAAACCGCTGGTTTTTAGATCCTTTATTTCGATCAGCATACCCAAAAGATATGTTGGAACTTTATCAACCATACTCAGATTTTTCATTTATAAAAAATGATGATATGGAAGTAATTAGTACTCCTATAGATTTTTTGGGGATTAATTATTATTCCTGTAATGTTATTCAATATGATGAAAGTAATGAATTTAAGACAAAACACGTTATCAGGGAAAATGTTGGAGTGACAGACATGAACTGGGCAATTTATCCTTCAGGAATTTATGACATTATCGAGCGGATCAATCGGGAATATACCACTAAAGATATTTATATTACAGAAAACGGGGCTGCTTTTCCAGATATTATTGAAAAGGATGGCCGAGTTCATGATCAGAAGCGGATAGACTATTTAGAAAAACATTTTAGTTATCTTCATAAGGCTATTGAAAAAGGGCTTCCATTAAAAGGGTATTATTTATGGTCTTTAATGGATAACTTTGAATGGGGATTTGGATTTTCCAAAAGATTTGGTATTGTTCACATAGATTATCAAACTTTAAAAAGAACCATTAAAGAAAGTGGGTATTGGTATCAGAAAGTCATTGCAAATCACAGCCTTTAATGAAAGTAGAAAAATGAAATCATAATTTTATGTGCCTGTCATCAATATTCAATTACAAGTTATTGGTGCCAGGCACATCTTTTTTAGGTTTAACCAAAAGCATCACCATCAATACCCAGAAAAACAATACCAGGTTAAACATAGGTAATTGTAAAGGTAATGGAAAAAGATAAATAATGAAAACAGAAGGTGTCCAAATCATCCAATTGGCCACCAGGGATGGGAAGATTTCTCTTCGATACCAATTTCCTTTTAACATATCTTTGATTTGAAAGTTTTGATCTAACCATTTATACGAAAGTATGACAGTGACAGTCCCTATGGTAGGAGCATATATCAATTGATCGACCAGAGTTTTTTTAAGGACTGTTAAAATATCTGCATTATTACCAAAAATAAAAGCCTGAAGTTTATATAAAACATCTACTTCAATACCTTTATATCCCCAAAATACAAATACAAAAATACTAACCAATAAAGGTGAAGCATATTTATCCTTTAATGATTGCTTTAGAATAAAGGGAAGTAATCCGCCTATGAAAGCTGTTGCAAAAAAGCTATAATAAAATCCGTATTTTAGTTTGATTTCTTGAACCTGGATCCAGAATTGTTTTACTCCTTCTATTTTGAAATATGTAAAAATTAAGAGAAGGGCAATTAATTGTAGAAAAGTGCCAGGCACTTTATTTTTTTTAAAGGCATTTTTTATATCTATTAAGACTTGTTCCATATCTTGATATCATCCTTATATATTAGGTTAAAAAAAATATATACTTATTTATAAAATGTGGGAAGTATTTTTTTTAAAAAGAAAATAGATTTTATCAAATTGGATTTTTTTCTTTTAAAGGAGAGGCTTATCAAGTATACTTAAAAATGATTATTCGTCAAATTATCATTTTTATCATTCCTTAATGAGTCAGAGCTATTACATTGAAGTACAGGTTAATAATTTCTTATATTTTATTGCCAATTTGAAAGCAAAAGTATTGAAAGTTTTTATTAAGGCATCCATAAAAAACATGATAGTAAAAAATTATCAAATCAACTAAATCGAAAGGATACTAATGAGAACAAAATCTGAAGTTTTATCACAATTTAAAGCTTATGCAAATCAAGAGAGTAATATAAGTGCTGCTGTATTAACCAGCTCCCAGGCTGATCCCAATGCAAAAAGGGATTTTTTATCTGATTATGATATTGAGTTACTCGTTCTTGATACAAAACCTTTTTTAAAAAATGATAACTGGTTAAATGACTTGGGCAATATAATGGTCCGCTGGCCTTATCACCCCCGTTCAACATTTGATGAAAACCGGATCACCAGATTGATCCTATTTGATGACGGAGTCAGGATTGATTTCCAAATCACTGATCAGATCAAACTTATTCCAAGCTTTTATGATTGTGGATATGAAGTTCTTATTAACAAAAATAATATTTTGAAAAATCTTCCGCAACCTACCCATCGTCAGTATCATGTAAAAAAGCCTGCCCAAGGAGAATATGAAGTTTTAGTAAATGAGTTCTGGTGGGATGCTACATATGTGCCTAAGTATTTGTGGAGAGATGAACTACCCTTTGCCAAAAGTATGATAGGTTCATCATTGCATGATCAATATTTAAGTACGGTTATTAATTGGTATATTGGATTGGAAAATAACTGGCAGGTAAACACAGGTGTGAAAGGCCGGTTCTTTAAGAAGTTTTTATCATCAGACATCTGGAGGGAGTATGAATCTACATTTGCTGGCTCAAATTTGGAAGACAATTGGCAGGCTTTTTTTCAGTTAGTAAAACTTTTTAGTAAATTAGGATCCTATGTTGGAGAGCAGCTTGGGTATCCATATCCTCATGCTATGGAAAAGGAAATGAACCAGTTTTATAGGATGATTTATCAAAGGAAAAAGGGATAGTTATTACATTGCTTTTTCTAAATATCAAAATAAAAATATGATGATTAGAAATAGCAGCAATTTTTTATTCAACAACATTCCGCAAAAATCAAAGTAAAGGTTTACTTCAGTTTTTAAAGAAATATAAAGTGATAAATTAAAAAGACAAGAGAAAGATTTAATCAGGAGATTTTTTTTTATTAAGATAGACAGCCCGATTGAGGCTTTTTTTTCCATGTTTTTTTTTGATTTGATCGATAACTTGATAGATTTTCTGTTTTTTTTCTTGTTCTGCTTCAAAAAGTCCTTTTTCACGAATATGTTCTTCAATAAGATTGGAAACAGAAACTCCAAGTAGGCGAATTTTTTTCTGGCCATGATAAAATTGATTAAATAAATCAATGGCAAGAGCACTGATAGATTCTGGATCTTGTATATAATCATTAATGGTTAAATTTCGAGTATGGGTTTCAAACCCAGTTAAACGGACTTTTATGGAAATAGTTTTTCCGACTATTTTTTCTTTTCGCATACGAGTAGAAATATCATCAGCTAGCTTAAAAAGTAACATTTTGGCAGTTTCAACATTATCAATATCTTGTGCAAAAGTCCGCTCTTCACTAATGGATTTACGTCCATCACCTTCATATTCTGAATTAATTACCCGTCGAGGATCAATTCCATTGGCCATATTCCAGAGATGAATTCCATATTTCCCAAATCTTTTTTTCAGTCTGGATTTTTCCCAGGCTGCTAATTGGCCTACCTGATAAATACCTAATTGGTGAAGTTGAATTTGAGATTTTTTACCGATCCCCCAGATTTTTCCTATATCCAGTGGGGCTAAAAACTCTTTTTCTTTGTCTGGAGGTACAATGATTAAGCCATCTGGCTTGTCTAAATCAGAGGCAATTTTAGCTATGGATTTATTGACAGCCATACCAACACTGGCAGTTAGATTGGTTTTTTCTTTAATTGCTTGTTTTATTTTTTTTCCTAATTCTTCTGGTGAACCAAACAAGAGTTCTGTTCCTGTACAGTCCATGAATGCTTCATCAACACTAACCTGTTCAACAGCTGGTGAAAAAGATCGTAATATCTCCATAATAATTTTTGAAACAGCATAATACTTACGGCCGTGTGGCGGTACAAATACAGCATGAGGACACAGGCGATAGGCTTGAGAGATTGGCATAGCTGAATGAATACCATATTTTCTGGCAACATAATTACAGGTTGAAACGACTCCTCTGCCCTGTCCATTTTTGGGATCAGCTCCAATGACTACAGGTTTATCCCTTAAAGTCGGATCATCCCGTTCTTCAATGGCAGCAAAAAAAGCATCCATGTCTACATGTACAATTAAATTAGCCATAGCTTAGTCTTTTGGTTTATTTTTTTTCTGATAAGTATCTCGTGCCTGGTGCATGAGTTCATCCATCACATCATGGGCTGTCTTTTTTACAATGTCATCATCTACTGAAATACCTTCTTCTTTATTTTTATGGGTATCCGGTTTTTTGGAAAGAATCATGGTGATTAATTGCCGAAAATCAATTTTCTCTGAATTGGTTTTCAGGCTTTGATAAGATTGATAAATGGATGATCCATCAAATCCAGCAAAGGGTAGTAGGTTTATCAACATGATAAAGAGATTGGTTTGTAAAAGAGAGGTTACAAAAATCATTTTCATTAATGCAGATAATGAAATTGTAGCTAATTGTAGGAGTAATAATAAAAACAAGACCGGGATAAGTATTAATAATTGAAAAATTATGCCGCCACTATTAATGTAAAAATTTTCTCTGGCATATACAGATAGATTGTAATCACAGTTTCCTCCCCAAAGATTTAATTGAATGGATTTAGCAGAAATTTGAAACAACTGTAAAAAAAATATGTGTCCTAATAAATGAAGTGTGATCAACCCCAAATGCAGACAAATGGCAATAATCATGTGTAGTGGGTGAGTATAATGGAGAAAAATGTTGAGTAATACTACTAATATGGACCAGTGAATTGATACTGGGATATCTTTGATTTTAAAGTGATAAATTGATTTCATTTTTAACTCGCTATTATATTATATAACATAAAGTATTGAAAATAATCAACAAAACCTGTTTTTTCCAAAATAATTTATTAAACTCATTATTGTTTTTTTCACTCTTAGAAATAGAAGGGACAAAAGAATTCTTCAAAAAGTGCTGTTAAACAGGGAAAGACAAAAAAAATTACTCAGATACCAGATGCTCCTCAAAATTTAGTGATGAGTTCTCATCATGAGACTTCCATTACTCTCCAATAATCCTGATGCAGAAGGAAATATCGTGGTAACTGTTGACAGGAACAATAATATCTATTTGGCTGGAGGTTGCTGACAGATTATGATATCTGGCAAAAAGATTGATCTTGATGGCAACGACATTTGAGAAGTATTTATTGAAGTTTATGGTGATACTGATACGTTTTGTGGATTATATATAGGGCAATAATTTTCATTATCTTTTAAAAAAAGATTTTTATCAGTTTTAAAATACCCTGCTTCCAGGGGACCCGATGAGAAATACCGCTAGCTGAATGAAAATCATCCAGGTGTTCCAAATACCAATGATAATTACGTAACAAAGCATCTTTATTGGAAAACTTTGGAGTGAAATTTAGTTTCACTTCTGCTTTCTCAATAGAAACAAAAGA
>JAKSBL010000720.1 GCA_022361115.1 Spirochaetota bacterium
AATAAAAAAGCCAAAAAATCCTAGAAAATAGATCAGTAATCCTTTAACCATTTTTTTCTTCATTTTCTATTCTCCTTAAAATGTTCTTTAGAAAAAGGTGTTAGCATTGATTAATTTTTATTTCAAATTGATGAAAAATGTATTAATTGATAATGATTACTTTAATGATTAACGAGTTTATTATAAAGTTTATTAAAAGAAGAACAAGGTATTTTACGAATTTACAACATTTAATTTAAGTAAAACCTCATTCAAAAGCTGCACCATAAATTAAAAACTTTCTTCATATTTTGAAATTTTTGATCTGCAAAACTCTTTGCAATAAAGTCCAAATTTCATGTATGAAAAAAATTGGGAGGAGTTCGTTCTTTCATCAAAGTATCGGCTGAGGTCAGAATTTTTGCATCACTTTATCAAAAATTTCCTGAGCAGTAGTTTCTGCATTTTTTAACTCAGAAGGAGCAGTCACTGCATCAACTTTTTCTGAATCCAGGTAACCATAAATAGCATCCTCGACAAAGGCAGGACAAAAATAGATAATATTATTAGCATAATTATTTTTTCGGATAAATTTAGTCGCCTTTGAATAAGGAGTAAAAGCAGCAATCCCAGAAAATAAAACCACAGCATCATAATCTGCTGCTTTAAATTCTTTATCACTCTTAATAGAGCTTTCTTCCACTGAAATTTGAAGAGTGGCTAGTTTTTTTTCCAGAATTTTCATGACTTCCTCTTTGTATTCAGAAGCATAATACAAAAAAAGGACTTTTTTTCCCTGATGATTACCTTGATCTTGAGCAAAAGTAGGGAGTAATAAGCAAAAAAGTGATACAAACATTACAATTGTTTTTATTATCTTCATCATAGAGTCATTATACAAATACCAATAAAAAAAGCAATAAAAATGCAAATTAAAAAAAAAGTTAGATTTTTTTATAATATTTTAATGCCTCTAAAGAAATATCATGCATCCAGGGCAGAAAATAACACACAATAATCTGTGGCAAGGCCACATAGATAGACTTGGTTAATCCCCAATCCTTTTAAATAAAACTCAAGTCCAGTCGGAGTTTTTTGATCATTCTCAAAAAAAGCAGAATAAGAATCAAGATTTTCATTGATACCTTTCCGCAACACTAAATCAATAAGTGTCTGGTCCAGTTCTTTATGTAGAAAAGCCCCGGTTGATTAGCTACACAGCGACCCGGCCATAAAATCTGTTCAATACTATTTATCATGATTAAATCACCAGTATTTTTTTGATGAGTAGAAGCAAAAGAAACGTGATTGGCAGGATGCCAATCCTGAGTTGCAATGACTTTATCAAAAGAGGAGACAATTTTATTGATTACCGGAACGACTTGATCTCCATCAGGAACTGCTAAAGCACCATTTCTACAAAAATCATTCTGGACATCAATGATGATTAAAGCACGTTTATTCACGTTATATTCCTTCCTCATCTTTCCTTCTATAATATAAAATTATTACTAAGTTGATAATTGATCAAGCCTTTAACCCAATAATATGAATTTGTTTATTTTTGTTTTTTTTTGCTTTAGTGAGCCTCGCAGGGCATCTATTTCATGATTGAAAAGCAAGATTGTTTCAGTTTGAATAGAATGGTCTTATTTTGGAAAAGTATGGTTAGATTAGTTTTATTGTATAATCTTTCTCACCATTAAAATCGTATCATCACTCTCTTTAAGAATATGAAAATCCAGTTTTTGATAAAATCCAACAGCCCGAGAATTATCAGCTCCTACTTGCAAATAAACACCTGCTACATTGGCCTGGGCAAGGAGCTGACAAAATCCCTCCATAAGTTTTTTTCCAACACCTTTCCCCTGACAAGAAGGTAAGAGATTAATATGTAAATGAGCAGGATAGTCTTGAGGGAATTCAAAAGCTTTATGATCCTCATGAAGGTATTCTAGAAAGGATTTTTCCATTTCAGATTTACACTGCCCATTAAGAGGATAAAGCAGTCGTAAAGGCGGAAGCCATTGCTCCTCCATCCAATGATAAAAACTCTTCGTATCACTTGCACCAAGAATATAACCCTGAGGTTGATGGTCCAGATGTGCAACCAGACAGAGTTGAGGAGAATGGATCACATAAGGCAACATGTATTGTTGGCCTACAAACCAGGGATCACTATATAAATGGGTTCCATCCCCCCCTTTATTCCCGGTTTTTAAACAAGCATCCATAAGATAAGGTATATCAACTGGATGAAAGCTTTTAATGACGACTGATTTATCTTGATTGTTATTCATCATATCCCTACTTATTTATTACTCTTTATATGATTAAGCTATTAGACGGATTTTGTCAATCAGTTGATGAGAGATTTTTATGAAATCACTTTTTAGTAAAAAAATTATAAACTGAAAAACTATCCCTAATCTTCTGTTGATTAAATATAGGGAAAAGACTAAAATGCTATGAAACTAAATATTACTAGAAAAGAAAAAAATTATGGAAAGTATTATCAATATTTATAAAATTGGCAAAGGCCCTTCTTCCAGCCATACAATGGGGCCTTTTCGAGCTGCAGAAATTTTTAAACAGAAAAACTCCCAAGCTCAATCTTTTAAAGTTACTTTATACGGCAGCTTAGCTGCTACTGGTAAGGGACACTTAACCGATCTGGCAATCCAAAGGGGCCTGGATACTGAAAACATCGAAATTATCTGGAAACCAGATAAAGCTTTACCCCGCCATCCGAATGCAATTTATTTCGAAGCCTATTCCAATCAAAAACTCTCAGGAGAATGGACAGTTTACAGTATTGGAGGCGGAAAAATTGTGGATGATCACACTGAGTTAACTGAAGAAAAACTCTATCCTTTTACCACCTTTCAACAAATCGTAGAATGGTGTGAGAGAGAGGGCAAGAATATCTGGGAATTAGTCGATCAGTATGATAGACCAGAAGTGTGGAAGCATCTAGAAAAAGTCTGGAAAGTCATGGCCACAGCAGTTAAAGAAGGGATAAAAAACGAAGGAGTACTACCTGGTGGTTTAAATTTACGGAGAAAAGCCTCTTCCTATTATCATAAATCCTTAGGATACCGGGCATCATTAAAACGGAGAGGCTTAGTTTTTGCCTATGCCCTGGCAGTGGCTGAAGAAAATGCAGGAGGGGGCGAGGTTGTTACCTGTCCAACTTGTGGTTCCTGCGGTGTGTTGCCGGCTGTTCTTTGTCTCCTCTCAGAATATCATAAATTTTCCAATGAAAAAATCTATAAAGCATTAGCAACAGCAGGAATAATTGCCAATATAGTAAAAACAAATGCTTCGATTTCTGGTGCTGAAGTTGGCTGCCAGGGAGAAATCGGTACTGCCTGTGCAATGGCAGCTGGTGCTGCAGTCCAGTTATTTGGCGGGACTCCACAACAGATTGAATATGCAGCAGAAATGGGTTTAGAACATCACCTGGGTTTAACCTGTGATCCTATTGAAGGCTTAGTACAAATACCCTGTATTGAAAGAAATGCTTTTGCTGCTGCAAGGGCCTTAGACTGCAACCTTTTTTCAGTATTATCTGATGGAAAACATCAAATCAGTTTTGATAAA
>JAKSBL010000070.1 GCA_022361115.1 Spirochaetota bacterium
ATTTTATTATAATAATAGTACCAGGTACTCCAACCTTTGATATTTTTTTCTGGTATCGTGATATGACTAGCTTCTTTTAAATAGGAAAAATATTTTCTCTGTAATTCAATTGTTTCCCCTTTTGCCATCACAATACCATCTAAATGTAATGTTTCACCTGGTAAAATCATTTTGCGTCCAAAATCATGAACAAACTCAAAGTGGCTTTTATCCATTTTTTTCTCATTAAGTATCAAGCGGACATAAAAAAACTGATTAAAAGGAGGAGCCTGGCCTACTAAAAAAGATTCATCCTTTGAGATATCTGTAATAACAGAATACATTTCACTAGATATATTTCCTGCAGTATTACTGGGTAAATTAGCCATATTGCTGGAGGTTAATGAAACATAAACCAACCAGGAACGGAGTGGTTTATCTTTAATCCGATAGCTGCGAGTTGTGGACCAGGATTGATATCCATTTCTTAAAAAAGAAATATTGGCAGGATCAAAATCTTTTAAAAAATCATCCAAGCCGTTATCAGCAGGAAAAACCAATCTTGCTAATCTGATGGATGAATGAAATATATTCGTTAATTCTAATGATAATAAGGAACCAAATCCCGGTAAATTATTCCAGGTTCCTTTTAGTTCAATAAATTGATTAACAAAATAAATTTGATTTTTTTTACTGGTAAATTGTCTGGTTAAGGGATAATTTTTTCTTTTAATACCAACTTTAATCTGAACAGAAGGGGAAACCTCAATTTGGTCCCAGAGAATATTGTAATCTTGAAATTCCTTCATTAAATAATCCCAAAGGCTCTCATAAATAATATTAAGCTAAAAAGTGCATTTTTTTCTATTGATTTTCCTCTTCCTCTTGATAAAGAAAAATATCATCTAAATGAAATACTTGATCACTAATAGAGTATTCCATCTGTCTAACATCAGATACCAGGCGTATTTCAAAATACTTAATAATAGTATCATATCCCTCTTTTTTGAGTTCTAATTGTAATTGAAAGTCTTTTTGAATTCCCTTTTTATCTGCTGCAACAGGAGCAGGCCAGAAAGAAAAAGTTCCTTCCATTTGTGGTACCAGTTTTAAAGGATTAGTCCATTTTTCATTCATCATTGGAGTTGCTTGCTTGTTTTGTGAAAAAAACAATTCAACTGATACATCTTCGGCAGCTAAAAAAGATTGACTATCAATAACTCGTCCTACAATATGAGGAAAATTAAAACAATAACCTTTTGTATTATCAACCTGTTTTTCATAATGATGTTGAATATGCTCTTCATCATGCCGTCGGGTTTGAGAGACCACATTAACAGCTTCCATTACAACACTCATTACATCAATATCCTGTTGACTATTATCACGTTTCTGATTTTCTGAATGAATGATACCCCGGGATGAAACAACATACATTGGCCTGAGTTTATTTAATGCATAACAGGTCATATCCATCAGACATTGATCACAAGTACATATATCAGGCTTCATTTCCAGTACTTCTTTTAAATATTTTGCAACTACATCTTCGACTAAATTATGAATTTTCATCAATTACTCCTTA
>JAKSBL010000705.1 GCA_022361115.1 Spirochaetota bacterium
AATGAAAGTCATCAAACCAGCTTTTCTTCCGGGAAAGCGAAAATGGCTAAAAGCATAGGCTGCAGTAGTAGCAATACTGACCACAATAAAGCTAGTTCCTCCAGCTGCTATTAAACTGTTTAATAACAACCGGAAATAAGAAACATTATTTCCACCCTGCTGGGTATTGGTCAATACATTAATAAAAGGCTTAATAGAAATATTTGCATACCATTCAGGATCTAGAAAAGGTATTTTTAAAGGCCGGGAGATATTTCTCGCATCTAAAGAAATAGCTATTACCCATAAAATGGGAAACAATACAGTAATTAAAACAAAAATGAGAAATATTTGAATAGCAATTTGTGAACCGAGTGATCTTTTTTTACTCATATGCAGACTCCGTAGCCCTGGTAACTTTTTTTAATAAAAGATTAACAATAAATAACAAGGCAAATACCATAATACAAAATGAAGAAGCAACTCCAAAAACCCGGTGTTCCTGTATTAAACGGTAAGCTTGTGTAACCATAATTTCTGTCCGATTCAAAGGTTTCCCTTCTGAAACCAGATAAATGACATTAAACTGGTTAAAAGTCCAGATAAAACCCAGCATAATAGCCGGTGCCATTGCCGGCCTTAACAGGGGAACCGTTATTTGCCAGAATTTCTGTTGAGGTGAAGCACCGTCTACATCTGCTGCTTCATACATCTCTTGCGGGATGGATTGTAATGCACCTGTTGCAATAACCATCATAAATGGCCAGCCTAACCAGATATTGGTAATCAGAGCAGCATAAAAGGATAATGGCAGGATTTCAATTCCAAATGGTGCTTTTAATTCTTGTAACCATCTTGTACCTTCTGGAATCAAAGTCCAGGTATCAGGGTTTTGCCAAAAAAGTTTTGCCAATCCATCATTAAGAATAACAATGAACTGATTAATTGCTCCAAATTGATCGTCAAACATGTTTCTCCAGCAAATCGCTGTCACAAAAGCAGGTATTGCGTAAGGTAGAATATACAAAGATCGATAAACACCTTTTAAGACAACACCATGTTGATTCAGAACCATTGCAATCATAACTCCTAAAACAACATGAAAAAAAACATTGATGATAGTCCAAAGAAAGTTAAAAATAAATAAACGGCCAAAATTATAGTTGGGAATTGCTAAATCCCCTTTAAAAATAGAAAATAACTCTGCAAATCGATTTTTTCCTTCTGGAGGATTCAAGAAATTAGGAATAGCATTCTTATTATAAGCAATATTGCCAAAATTCTTAAATCCTTCAAACACAATGGGATTTTTTAAAACAATTTTTCTCACTGGTGATTTGATTTTCATTTTTTTCATCTTCTTTTCATAATCAGCCAGATATTGCTCAGTTTCTCTGAATCCATCTTTTACTTCATGATGATTAGGCTTTCGTTGATTTTTTTCTAGAAAAAATTGTTTATACTCCTCTTTAAAATCCTTAGGTACCCGATAAAAAGCATCCCAGGTAACCAGACGTACCACTTGAGTTTGTTTTAAACGCAAATGATGCGGTGCGTAATTGGTAAAACTCATAAATACTTGGAATAATAGGGGATATACTGTTATTAACAGCATGATCAGAGCTGAAGGTAAAATATAATACACCGGATAAATAGATTTACTAATATTTATTTTTTTCTTTTTCCCATTTTCAGATTTCTTTTTTTTATTCATAATTAACCTACCCAAGTTAACTGATAATACATAAATATATTTTTATATTGATATCTGATGCTCATTCATATTTATGAACTCAATTTTTTAATAAATATCATGCTAAAATCCCAAGCTGGATATTAGCATGATGATAAGTTTTATTTTTTATTTGCTTTATTTATAGTTGCAGCAGCATCTTTTGCAGCCTGTTGTCCATCAACGACTTCTTCCAGTGCTTTTGCATAGGCATCATCACCAGGAGTCCAGACAGCAGCCATTTCAGGAATATTTGGGAAAGGTACAGCAGTTTCAGCTTGTCTAATAAATCCTTGTAAGTGCTTGTTATTAGAAGAATCTACACTTTTATTTGCTGAAATCATGCCAGCATTTTCCATCATGCGAGTTTGGTTTTCTTTATTACAGAAATATTGAACAAAAATTAAAGCAGCTTTGATATTGTTTTCATCACTAGCAGAGTTAAACATAAAAGATTCAACACCAAGCAGTGGACCAGATTTTCCTTTAGGGCCGGCTGGTAATGGAGCAACTGCTAAATCATCACCTAGTTGTTTTTGTAAGTCACCCAATGCCCATGGGCCATCAGGATAATAAGCAGCTTGGCCTTCTTTAAATAAAGAAACCATTTTATTATAATCATTTGCCATCATCATATTATCAACTTTATTTGCCTGAGCAATCCAGTCTAACCAATCTGCAAATCCACCTTTATCTAAAATACAAACACCTTTGTCGTCAAAAAGTTTTCCGCCAAAAGGCTGGATTCCCCAAAAAATATGATAAAATCCAGTATTTATGGCAGCTACTTTTCCAGCTCGAGCATGAGCTAATAATTCATCCAGAGTTCCAGCAGGTTTATCAACTAGTGCTTTATTATAATACATTGCAACACATTTTAAAGAAATTGGATAACCATATTGCTCACCTTCATATTTCAAAGCATTGATAGAAGTATCAATATAATTACTTAAATCAACATTATAATCATCTATGGGTTGAATAACTCCAGATTGAGCCATAATACCAATCCAATCATTTGGGCCAATAACTAGATCTGGCCCGCCACCAGAAGCTGAAGCAGTAGTAAATTTATTTCTTAAATCATCAAAACTTACAACTAATGTTTCTAATTCAATTTTAGGATTATCAGTTTTAAATTCTTCAATAATTCCATTTAAATTTTCAAGTTCTGTACCACCCCAACCATGCCAGAGTAATACTTTTCCCTTAACATCTTTGTCTTTTTTCTTCATGAAAAACCAGCTGGTAAAAAAACCAAGAATTAAAACCAAAATCAGACTTATCAAAATCATCTGTTTTGCTTTTCTTTTCATAATGTATCCTCCTTACTTTTAATAAACAATGCAAATTTATGCATAGTTTATGCAATTACTAAAATATTTTGCATGATTTATTTTTACAATAATTTATAATAAAAG
>JAKSBL010000389.1 GCA_022361115.1 Spirochaetota bacterium
AGCAACAATAACATTTTTTATATTCTCTTTATCTAAAAGATTAATCAGCAGAAAATTTTCTATATAATTACGAGTAAGAGGAATATAATCCCATTTTGGACCAAAAACAATGCTCAAAAAACCAATCGTTCCATCCTGATATCCAATGTCCATAGCATCCCCTAATTCAAAAAGATAGTAGATTTGAATTAAATTAAAAAGCAAATCCCCAATAACTAATTATAATGTAATTTATCAATAATTCCCATCTTTTTTAAATAATGTTTTTATAAAACCATAAAAAATAGTTAGCAGGTTGATATTCATGATGAAAAGAGTAAGTTTTTTAAAGATTAATAGTATGAAAGACTGCTTGGCTGAGCTCTTCAATAGAATAAGGCTTGGTAACTACATCACTAAAACCATATTCAGTAAAATTTGCCATAATAGGGTCTTTTGAATAACCGCTGGAAACAATGGCGCGAATGGCAGGATCAATTTCCTTTAATTTTTGAATTGCATCTTTCCCACCCATTCCACCTGGTATGGTGAGATCCATGATAACTGCATCATATTTTTCAGGTCCATTCATAGCTTCTTTGTATTTTCTAACGGTTTCTTCCCCATCTTTAGTCGTAACGACTTCATATCCTAGAGTTTTTAACATTTCTGATAATGTAAGACGAATTACTTCTTCGTCATCCATAATCAAAATTCTACCGCTTCCCTTTACAACTTGTTTTGTTTTTTTTGATTCAGATTGAACTTCTTTTTTTAATTTATCAGAAGCTGGAAGAAAAATAGAAAAAGTTGTTCCCATCTTTTCTTCTGAATTTACTATGATATGGCCGCCATGTTTTTTTATTACTGAATAAGTGATTGCTAATCCCAAACCATTTCCCTTTTCTTTAGTTGTAAAAAAAGGATCAAAAATCCGAGCTAGGTTTTCTTTACTAATGCCACAGCCATTATCCTCTATACAGATTTTAACATATTTACCAGGATGTACTAAAGGGACTTCTCCTTGTTTTAATGTTGTATTTATTCCAATTATTTTTACCACTCCTCCATCGGGCATAGACTGCCGGGCATTAATAACCAGATTATTTATAACCTGTGACATTTGAGAGCGGTCTATATCAACTAAAGCAAGCCTTTCATCAATATTTAAATCTACTGAAACATTCGTTCCTCTTAAAGCAAAAGTAGCAATATCTTTAAGCATTTCACCAATAGAAGCTGTTTTCTTAATCGGGCTTCCCCCTTTTGAAAAAGTCAATAATTGATTGGTTAAATCTTTTGCCCGATGAATAGCTTTTTCTGATTCAGCAAATAAGTTTTTCAATTTTTCCGGTTCATTTACATAAAATTTTGCTAATGATAAATTCCCAAGGATTGCTGCTAAACTGTTATTAAAGTCATGGGCAATTCCTCCGGAAAGAATACTAATGGATTCTAATTTTTGCGTTTTTAGTAATTCCCCTTCCATTTTTTTTCTCATGGAAATGTCCCTGGCAATAGAAAATATAGCATTAGCTCCTTCGTACTTTATGCAATTGGAATTGATTTCTACAGGTATTATTTTATTATCATTGGTCATCATTTCTGCTTCATAAGAAACTTTTTTCTTGGTTTTAAAACCTTCCAATGAGCTTAACAATTTATCCTGATCTTTTAATAATTTTTTAAATGTCATTTTTACTAATTCTTCTTTGTCTAATTTCATCCAGTTTGTACCAGATTCATTGATTTCAATAATTTGACCAGAGATACCATCATCTGTGTATTGATAAATAAAAATCGCATCATTAGCATTATTTATAGCTTCACGAAATATTTTTTTTGATTCTCTTAAAGCAAATTCTGTTGATTTTTGGTGAGTAATATTGCGGATAAATCCTTCGATAGCAATAAGATTATTTTTTTTATCAAAAATATTTACATGCCGTTGTTCTGTCCAGATGATATCTCCATCCTTTTTTACCCAACGCATAATAATTGGCTTATTATTCATCATTGGATATTCTTTCATAAATTCTAATAAAGGATAATCATCCGGATGAACCAGTTTGGAAAACATATCTGTATTTTGATAAAATTCTTCAGGAGAGTATCCGCTAATATTCTGAGCAGATTGGCTGATAAATTCAAATTTTTCTTGTGGCTTTAAACGGTATAAATAAATCAAATCTTCAGAATTATTAATCAGTACTTTTAAAGTGTCTACCTGATTCTTGTATTGGTAAATAATGGAACCCAAAACAAAAATAATAATGATTGCTATCAAAACAATAACAGATAACATTTTAAGGGCATCCCATTTATTTGTTTATTGCGTATCACCAAATTGAATTTTTGCATTTATTTCTAAAATCTGAGAATCTCCATCATACTCTGCAGATAATCTGGCTTTTCCTTCTGAATATATTCTTGCTAATCCTAAACCTGCACTATGACTTTTATCTCGTATGGATTCTTTCATTTTTTTAACATAATATTCAAAAGGATCATTTTGATTCATTTCATTGATCAAATCTTTGACATTTTGAGCTGCTTTATCTCCACAATGATTAAACACAGATAAATCAATAAGGTTCTGCTGTTTATCCAGTATTAATCGAATTCCATCTTGATCAGAAAATTTGACTGCATTTTCCAATAATTCAGAAGCAGCAATTTCTATCTTATGGATATTTTCCTTTGAAGTCATATTTAAAAGAAGAAAGTTTTCAACATAAATTCGTGTTAAAGGTATATAATCCCATTTAGGACCAAAGGTAATATCTAAATATCCCCTCGTTTGAGGCTTATAATCGATAATCATCTCATCTCCCGAACTTTGAAAAAGTTTTTTAAATTTAATACAAGTTTAATATAGAAGATGATATTTTTCAAATTTTTTTAAAATTTCAATATTCCCAGGATTTTTATTGCCATTCCTCTTTTAATTTATTGATTTCATCGCGAATCACTGCTGCTTTTTCAAATTCTAGATTTTTTGCATACTCCAGCATATTTCTTTCCAGAATTTGAACATATTTCTTCCTATCTTTTGGATTAAAAAAGTTATATTCTGCTTTTAATAACTCAATTTCCTGCTGCTCTTCCCTAACCTCCAGATCTTTTTTCCGTTCTAATATATTTTCAATCTTTTTTTTGATTGTTTGGGGCACAATGTTATTCTTTTTATTATACTCAGTTTGAATTTTTCTTCTCCGATCGGTTTCATTCAGCGCTTCCTGCATAGCTACCGATGTTTTATCAGCATACATGATCACTCTCCCATTGACATTTCGTGCTGCCCTACCAATAGTTTGAATCAATGAAGTTGTTGATCGGAGAAATCCAATTTTATCAGCATCTAAAATAGCAACTAAAGCAACTTCAGGTAAATCCAATCCTTCTCTCAGTAAATTGATTCCTACTAAAACATCAAATTCGCCTGCCCTTAAATCTCTGATGATTTCAACTCGCTCAATGGTTTCTACTTCAGAATGAAGATAGCGGACCTTAATTCCTTTTTCACTTAAATATAAAGTTAAATCTTCAGCCATTTTTTTAGTTAATGTAGTAACCAAAATCCGTTCCTGATTTTGGATCACTAAGCGGATTTGTTCTAATAAATCATCAATCTGGCCTTCAGTTGGCTTAATTTCAATAGGTGGATCTACCAATCCAGTAGGTCGGATAATCTGCTCAACAATCCCTTCAGAGTGCCCATTTTCATACCGACTTGGTGTGGCTGATACAAAAACCGCTTGATCAATAAGATTTTCAAATTCACTAAAATAAAGGGGACGGTTATCTAAAGCAGATGGCAATCGAAAACCATATTCAATTAAGGATGTTTTTCTTGCCCGATCACCTTCATACATCGCTCCAATCTGGGGGATTGTCACATGTGATTCATCAATAACACAGAGAAAATCATCCGGAAAGAAATCAATCAAAGTGGAAGGCCGTTCACCAGCATTTCTACCTGAAAAATAACGAGAATAATTCTCAATCCCTTTACAATAAGCAATTTCACCCAGCATATCCATATCATATTCTGTTTTGGTCAATAATCTTTTTGCTTCCAAAATTTTATCTTGTGATTCAAAATATTTTACTCGTTCCTCCATTTCTTTCCGAATATCCGGCATGACCTCTAAAATTGTTTTCCTTTGAGTAACAAAGTGCTTGGCAGGAAAAATGGTAATTTGATCAATACTGTTGATAACGGAATTATTAATCAAATCAGTCCTGCTGATTTTTTCTATTTCATCTCCCCAGAGTTCAACACGGACACCTGTTTTCGAATAGGCAGGAAAAATATCAATCGTATCACCTCGAACACGAAAAGATGAGCGCTGTAAGATCTGATCTTCTCGAAGATATTGAATGCTGATTAACCGTTTAATCAATTCCTCACGGTCCATTTTATCTCCGCATTGTATCTTTACACTCATATCCCGGTAATCAGTCGGATTGCCTAAACCATAAATACAGGAAACCGTAGCAATGATAATGACATCTTTTCGATCCATTAGCGCACTGGTTGCTGATAATCGCATTCTGTCTATCTCTTCATTGATATCCACATCTTTTTCAATATACAAATCTTTTGATGCTACATAAGCTTCTGGTTGGTAATAATCATAATAACTGACAAAATACTCAACAGCATTATCTGGAAAAAAATCTTTGAATTCCCGAAAAAGCTGAGCTGCTAATGTTTTATTATGTGAAATAACCAATGTTGGTTTTTTTATTTTTTCAATTACTTTGGCTATTGTATAAGTTTTACCAGAACCAGTGACTCCTAACAGTGTTTGATATTTTTTACCATCTTCCAAATTACGAAGGATTTTTTTAATGGCTTGTGGTTGATCGCCAGTTGGTTCAAAAGAGGATTGAATTTTAAATTCGGGCATATAACTATCCTGTTTATTTATTTGATTCTGTGGAAAGCAATCTCTCCATATATAATTGTCTCTTTGTGACATAAAAACCAGCTTGAATTAAGGAAAAATACATCCAGTCATCTTCACCTATTGTTTTAATAACGACCATTGTTTCTCCCTCTAATGCTTGAGAAAGGAAATACTGTAAAAGTTCAGGATTTTCTTTTTTTAAGGCAATATCATAAATATTTAAAATATTATTCTGACGTAATAAGACCATATAACCAATTATTTTGTCTGATTCCTTGATAAACAGCAATTCTGCATTATAATGGTTCAATAAAATAAATAATGTGCGAAACTGCTGAATCCAACTAATGTTTTTTTTGTGCAAAAAGGAACGATACAAAGGTTGAAAAGGGTAATCATCCATTTTCATCACTTCATATTGCTGATCAATAGAATGAATATAAAATGAATTATGATCGTTTTTTAAGCGCATAATTTCTGCAGTTATATTGAATCCCTCAGAACTATAGAGATTTATTGCAGGTAAATTATCAGATACTACTTCTAAAGATACGCAATGACATTCTTGTTGAGACATTAGGGACAAAGCTTTTTCTAATAAAACTCTTCCATAACCTTGATTTTGTAATTCTTTTTTAACTAATATTAAAGAAATATAGGCATCATTTCCCCTTTTTCCTCCTAAAACAACTCCTACTATATTATGTGATGTTGCATTTTCAGTTATTAATTGAAATGATAAATGATTTTTAATATCCAGATAATCAAACATTTTCATAAAATTTTCTTCTTCAATAATTGTATCATGTTGATTTTGAGAAAGATTTGTCTCAATAAACTGAAATATTTGTGGATAAGACTGGTCATCTAATAATTGAAAACGGGATTTCATTTTATCATGATACACAAAAAAAAGCAGAAAGGAAACTGGATTTTATAAATCTTGTTCTCTTGATTTTTTTTCTATAACAAGTATAATAATTAACAGACTATACTAAAAGTTTTTCACATCTTGAAATAATAGAAAAATGGAATATCTAAGGGAAATGACTATATTTCCGATATATTAAAAAAAGTTAATATATCTTTCCCCTTATCCGGAGCACCGAGTTTATGGCAAAAGTTTTATTTGTTTTTCCTGATCAGTATTTTTTAGATTTTTTATGTAGCTATTATGAAGAATATGATTTTATCACTGACGGAATAACAAATGGGATTTCTGTATTATCAAAAGTGGTTAATCAGGTTCCGGATCTTTTACTCATCTATAAAAATGTTGAGAATTTTGATTTAAAAGGATTTCTAGTAAAAAAAAGAATCATGAAAAAAATCAGCCATATCTCAATTTTTCTGGTTGGTGATTTTCAACCTGATGAAATATTAGAATACAAAAAAGAAAAGGTTGAAGCTTTTATATCCGATCCTATTAATCTACAAGCACTAACTGACCGGCTGTTCAAACACTTTAATCGAAAACCCCCTCAATTAAAAAAAAGTACTCCCATGTTAATGGATATTCATGCAAAAGATGAAATCATTATCGTTCAAATTGAAGCTAATTTTGATCCAGAAAAATTAATCATTTTGAACTACCGAATTCGTTGTTTTTGTAATCATAAAGAAATCAATTCACCTCGTATTCTGTTGATTTTTCCGTCTCTCTATCCAGAAACGATTTCAACTAGAAATCTCGAATTATTATTTCACTTCCGTCATTTTGAAGAACTAAAAATTCATGACAAAAACATAAAAGTATTAACCAATAATAATGATTTGATTAATCTCTTAGAACAACATTCTCAATTTTCCGGATTTGAAAAAGTCAATAATTATTATGACGGAATACAAAGTTTGAATTTAGATTTTAACAAAAGTAATAAAATTCCAATCAGCCATTTACAAGTTGGCTCAACCTGTATTTTCGATTTATATGATGAAACCGGAGATATCCGAATTCCAGCTTTAACTGTTATTACTACAGAAATGAAAGACTTCTTAATGGAAAATGAGAGGTTTCTCACTTATTATTCGGATAAAAGCTTAGATGAAATTATGAACCAAAGCAGCCATGAAGCTGAAGAAGGCGGAATCAAACAAAGTGATAAAATCAGTGCGGATTATGAAGATCTGGTTAACTATTCTGATCATATTGAAACGGTCAATGCAAAACTAAGCCTTTTTTTACGAAAACTCGAAGGATTTTCTGCTGTCATCATTTCCGAGAATGCCTATTATCAGGAGATGATTAAAGGTAATCTGGATATGTATTTAGATATAGATATTTATTCTTTTGAAGATGAACTGATGGAATTTATGAAAAGAAAAAGAACCATATTGGCATTTATTGATCAAAATTTAACCCAGGATAATCCTCTTAAAGTTCTGCAAAAAATCAGAACCTTTGCTTCACGAAGACAGATATCTGTTATTATTCTGGCAAAAAAGATCACTATTAGTGAATTATCCCACTTTAAACAATTTGGAACCGATTACATTTTACTAGCACCTTTTGATAATCACAAAATTTTAACAAAAGTTTTTAATGCATTGTACCTGGACCGAAAATCAAATGAATGAGGAGATTATGAGCCTATCTCAAAATTTTTTAGACTTTATTCGACTCAAAAAACCGTTGTTTATACAAACTCATAACTTCCCTGATCATGATGCTGTAGCTTCAGCCTATGCTTTGCAAACATTGCTAAGGCATTTTCAAATTCCTGCTCAACTGGTTTATGAAGGGGAAATCCAACGAGATTCGTTAAAAAATATGATTGACCATTTAAATATCAAGATCAAGCATATTAATCACTATGATATGCTCAAATCAGATAAAATCATTATTGTTGACGGGTGTAAAGGTAATAAAAATGTTACCGATTTAATTGGTGACGAAATAGCAATTATTGATCATCATCAAGTAGAAAGCCCGGATGATGTTCCTTTCAGTGATATTCGATCACATTACGGAGCTTGTAGTACAATCATTTATCATTATTTTTATGAACTTGGGGTAAATATCCCTCAAGATGTAGCAACAGCACTGCTGATTGGAATTAATATGGATACTTCACTGTTAACACGTGATGTTTCACAAGAAGATGTGTTGGCATACAGTCATCTTTATGATAAATCAGATATCCGCTTGGTAAATACTATACTGAGAAATTATATTCAGGTCAAAGATTTAAAATTTTATCAAGCAGCAATCAACAACTTAAATATTAAAAATTCATTAGGTTTTTGTTATTTTCCTGATGGCTGTAACCAAAACCTGTTAGGCATACTGGGAGACTTTTTTCTAGCTCTAGAAGAAATTGATTTTGTGGTTCTTTGTGCAAAAAATGGAAATCGTATTAATTTCTCAGTAAGAAACGAAAAACCCGAGTGGAATGCTGCCTTTATTATAGAAAAGCTGCTTCAGGGGATAGGTTTTGGCGGTGGCCATATTGATATGGCTGGAGGAATTATTTCTGATGCAAAATTATTTTCTGAAAAAGACATATACAACAAACTAATCCATTATTTAGGACTAAATTAATGACTTTTCGCAATAAATCTATTTTATTTTCACTTTTTTTCATTTTATTTTTTATTGGTAATGTTCATGCGGAAAAGTGCCAGATTTTTTTCATCAATCTTTATTACCAACCAGTAAGTTTTCAAATCAAAAAAGACAATACCCAATACTGCCAGCAACTTCAAATTAATCCCTTTACTGTAACTCCGCTTTCTGAAATTAATCCAGTTAAACAGGCTAAATTACGATTTCAAACAAAAGGCCAAAAAGGGTGGTACAGTTATTATATTGATGAAATTGAACAATTTATTGATTTTAAAACTAACCAAATTTATGCAATCATTATGTTCCCTAATCGTGCTATAGAATATTACGAACAAAAAGTACCAGAAAAAGACCAAGAAGATTCAAATAGTCAAATTTGCTTTTTTAATGGGACAAATAATAATATTCATCGTATGGAAGTTGGATTAGAGTGGAAAAAAAATACAGCTACTTTTGTGGAAAAATTGAAACCCAATCAACTCACAAATTTTGTAGCAATACCCGCACTAGAATATCAGCTCTTTTTTCAATATTCTCAAAACCAAGAAAAAATATTTTATCAACCTGAAGATGTAGAGTTTCCTGCCACTTTTCAAACAAAAAATAACCACACTTATATTGCAATTGCCTGGACTATTAATGATAAGTATTATGGATATATTTATGACATCACTTCATTACAAAAATAATGAGGATTTTATTACTTCACAAATAAAGAAAGTCAAATATTTTCACTATGATAGAGGTAAAAGAATGGACCGAGCCTGATAGGCCGCATGAGCAAGCAGGAAACACACACATGATCAGCCCTCTGGTAGAGGCTATTTCTTAAAAGATGCTAGTTTCTCAGTTGTTAATGTGAGATTTTGTATAGCTTCATTGACTTCTTTAATGGATTTATGCAATGTTTCAATGGCATCAGAGTATTCTCTTGTTTCCTGTGAAAGTTGATCATTTCGATTATGCATATCTACTACATTTTCAGAAATGGCTTGAGTAATCGGAATTATTTTTTCTGTTTCTTCTTTAGTTTTATCAGCCAGCTTTCTAATTTCATTTGATACAACAGCAAAACCTTTTCCTGCTTCACCTGCCCGTGATGCTTCAATAGCTGCATTTAAGGAAAGTAAATTAACCTGAACAGAAATTTCTGAAATAGCATTTACAATTGGCTCAAATTCATCAGCTTCATTTTTTAAATTTGTATTTAATTCTTTAATGAATTCTGTATGATTATGAATTTGCAGAAAACTTTTTCTTGCTTTATCAGCTAATTCCATAATAGCACGAGTGGTTGCTTCCATCTGATTTATCGTATGGGCAATATCCCCTGAAATATTATTGGTTTCGTTTAAAGTACGTCGTAAACTGGTTTCCAAGTAATGACGACAATTATACTGATTATTTAGACCATAATACATGGCAGTAGCAAATCTCTGACAGGAACCATAACCACAGGATGGACAATTCAGAAAATCCTGAGGTTCTGTTTTATTACATCTTAAATATTCTTTTTTTAAACGGTCATTTTTTAAAGTACTAATTGCCTGAGCAGATTCAGAAAAAAAGACTCGAGTTAAATCAAGATTTTTATGCTTAATTAAAAACTGATCAAATGCTTTTTGGGCTTTTGCTTTATCCTGATAATGATTAATTCCCTCACTCTCTTTTTGGTCTATAAAATAATTCAATTCCTCAATTGTGGGTTGAACAACAATACCAGGCCCTCTAAAGCATCCACCTTCACAATTTAAAGCATCAATAATAAGCGGAAGATTTTTAAACTCATTATCGATATTTTGTTTTAAATCTCTAAAATACCTGCCATAGAGAATTCCGCCCTCATAGTGATGTATCTTCATTGTAGGATAAGACCGTTTTGCAAGATTAGCAAATCCACCTGGTTTACAAAAAACAGTACCCCTTTCTGCAGGTATGAGGTCAAAAGTTCCTTCTTTATAAGTTCTTAAATCAACCTTTTGATTGTTTAAATATTTTTTTAAACTTCTCAAAGTTATATTATATTGGATCAAGCCACTTGTATCAGGATCTCTAAATTCTCTCCGTTTAGCAAAACAGGATCCCAGGAAGGTAATAATTCCATCAAAATTTAATACTTCCCGGATATAGGTTGCTAAAACCAATGCAGGAGAATGAAAAGGGGCAATAAATTCAACCAGGTCAGGATAATTACAGCGAATAAATTCCAGTACAGCAGGACAATGCTGGGTTATCAGAGGGACTGTACCTGTTTTCTTAATATAATGGACATATTTATTAAAGATCAATTCTGCTCCCAGGGATTCATCAAATAGTCCGGATAAAACCCAGGTCGTCTTTAACCAATTGAGTAAATTTTTATAATCCTCATGAAAATCGATAATAACAGAAGGAGAAACAATCATACAGACTTTTTCCCCACGGTTTATTGAATCCAGCAAAACATCAAAATCATCAACATACCGAATTGCATCGTGTTTACAGGCAAAGTAGCATTTACCACATCCAATACACAAGTCATCATTTACTTTTAATTTGTTGTTTTCTGCTTCAAAACAATACTTAATTGGACAGGAAGCAATACAAGCATGACAATTAACACATTTTTCCTGATCAATTTCTACAATTTTGCATAATCCCATATTATTACCTTTATAAAATAAATTATCTAATTTGTGATTTAGTTCTTAAAGAAAATGAAAAAAACCGTTTTCTTTATTATCGATATAAATAAAAGAAATATTTAAGAGGTGTTTACAAAAATAACCATTTTTATCATTATTCTTATCTGAAAGTGCTATACAATCGACATTTTTACAATATGCTCGAGCTAACTCGCATTTGCTGTTTTGTTTTGAACAGGCAAAAGCAAATCTAAGATTGCAAGCATTCTTTAGGGATGTAAACACCATAGAGTCGTCTCGATTTTACAAGAGACTCTTTAATCATGTAATTCCATTATTAATGAAACTTAGCTATTTTTATATTTAGATAAATCCAACTGATAAGGATTACTTTCCAAAAAAGTTTTAACTTTTTTTTGAATACCTGGATCTGGATTTTCTAAAGATTGATGAATAAAATCAGGAAATTTCTTAAAAAAAAGTTTACCATAGGAATCAGGATCTTTTTGAAAACGTAAAATGAGTTCCAGTTGATTTTTATTTATTATTTCATGGCTCTCAGCTCGTTGAAAAAATTCTTTATTAATTTTAACTGCTGAATAGACATGGATGTTTTCTTTTAATAATTTTTCTGTTCCACCCTGACAGCGATCAACAATACTGGCAGAAAAGGTAATTTTACCATTTACTTGATCAATAGCTGGAATCCATTGACGAAAATAACTAGTAGCTTCAGTAATCAAATCGGCAATATGAGCTACTCCATAGCCATTGAGATTTTCTATTTTTTCCTTCAGATAGATACTCTTGTCCTTAAAAATATATAAATGAGGTTTATTAGCCAGTTGGGCAATCATGACTGAAAAAAACCAGTCCCTTCTTTCTCCACCGGAAATATATTTAGCTTGATTAAATTTTTCATTTTCCTTAATTAAATTATAAAAATTATCAATAATAGCTTTATATTGAGTATTGCTTTGATAAAAATCTAAAATCTCTTTATTTAAAAGGGCAATTAACTGATCCGGTTCTTTTTTATTTTTGTCAATCAATTCTAATAATCTATCTGCTTCTGTTTGATTGCCATAAAGGTAATGGGTATTGATAAAGAATGGGCCTATTTTGCCGGATGTATACCAATAAGCAGTATTTTCACATGCTATTTTCATTGAGTTGGTTTGGAATAACTTTTCTTCAATACTGGTTAATGAGGTGTTTTTTTTCTGAAAAACTGAAAAAAAAGACATAATGTAATCTCCAACTGTTTTTTTACCAAATTTCTTTTTATACGATATAACAGCATCTTTAATAGTTAATTCGCCGCCATATAATGTTTTTAATTCATCCCAATGCCGAATTGTCCAGACATATAGATCTGCTTTGGTTCGTCCGGGAAATCGAGATAAGATTTTAGAGGCCTCAATTTCCTGAATGGTGGGTAAGAATAAATTATCATACCAACTCAGCATTGCCTCAGTAAAAGTATTATTTTTGCAAGTTTCTAAACATAAAAAGTATTTGTGCCCATGAATATGTGAAACCAGATCATCAAACCGGCCAGGGAATGTAAAAAAAAGTTCAGAAGTATCACGGTATTTATCTAGTTTTGTCCGGTTTAAAAACCGCTGTTTTTCATGTTTTACTAAAAAATTAATCATTTCCACTTTTTTCATGTTAGGGTGAACCTTAAATGGAGTAATGATTTCTATAACCTCAGCATCAATAAAATCTTTTCCCTGTTTACGAGCCACTGAAACTCGATGATTTCCATCTCTGACAAAATACATATCACAGAGCTTATATAATTTAATAGGAGGTAAAATAATATCTTTATAATGTGCTTCATCAACTCTTTGCCAGCGCTCTCTTAAACTCTGGTTTTTTGGAAAAAAATTTTTATTAAAATCATTATATCTCCCTTCACTACCGTGAATATTTTTAATTTCAATTTCCTGCATCCCCCGATAAACTTCATTTTTCACCTTTACATATTGCATCACTTCATGAAAAGATAAAAGGCTATTTCTTTTTCCTTGAAGCATGTTAAATATATTCTGAAAAAAAGCTTCTGCATAGGCATTATTAAAATCTTCTTTGGTTTTTTCTTTAATAAAATTATCCATTTTATTATTAGAATCTCCTTCTATCCTTAAAGGATTTATCACATTCAACAAGTGTGTTATTCGATTTCAAGTGTATAAAATCCAGAACAATTAATCACATCCGTCTCATAATACCGAATCACTTTTTCAACATTTCGGTTATATAAATGTACATGGCCATGGAGGAAAACTTTGGGTTTAAAAACTTTGATAAACCAATTAAATGCCTTTAAACCTGTATGACAGGGATCTTCCCGATCTCCAACTTTATAAGGAGGTGAATGGGCAACAAAAATATCCAGATAACGGCCATAAATTATTTTATTAAACAGTAATCGGGGAATCATCTTTAAAAGATAGAAATATACCTTCCATTGGCGATATTGAAAAGGCCCCCCATTATACCAGACACATCCTTCAAAGCCAGCCATCAGTTTACCATCTTCTTTATAATGTTTAAGATGAAGGTTTTTAAAACATTTGGGAAAATCACTGACTAAATCGCCAAACTCATTTTTCTTAAAACTACGACGGCTGACATGGTTTCCTACAACATAATAGAGAGGTTTATTCAGTTCACTCATAATAAAATCAAGATATTGAAAAGAGAGATCACCACAACTGATGACTATATCAATATCTTTCATACGGTATTTCATTTTTTCTGAATAAATCAACTGATCAATCCAATCAGAAACAACCAGGATTTTCATGATCACCTCAATGAGTTATTAATTTGTGAGTTTTTGGGTTGTAATCATACTGAACAGCACATTCTTCACTACAAACAAAGGTTGAGCTATCTTCATTGCCGATTTTCTCACAATATTTTCCACAGACTGAACACATGACATAATGTTGACTGCATTCTTTTGAACAAAAATCAGCTTCCTCTTCTCCGGTTTTTTTATCAAACTCAAAATATTTACCGCAACATAAACAACGTCGATACTCAGGTGATGTCATTTTTTTATCCATTATTTATAGAATGTAGAGAGCTCTTTCAAAATTAATAATTACTCTTTGGGGTCATACGCTACGCTTTACCTGGTCACAAACCACGATTGTTGCTCGGTTATGCGACCTGACTGCTCACCATGTTGGCTGCAGATCGTGAAGGACCTGCACTTGCAAGCAAGATGCTACGGCTAAGCAGCAAATTACTTAGTAATTTGTGACAGTGCAGCCCAGGTGTTGGTAAAAATATCAATCGGTATTGTACTTTTCATTAAAATTTACTATAGATGTGATTATTTTTACATTATGCTCGACAAAACTCGCATTGGCTAAATTTGTTTTGAACCAACAAAAACAAACCTAAAAAACAGTTCCTGCTTCTTTACGAAAGTAAAGCTAAGATTGCCATTGCAATCTTTACGCATGTAAACACCTCTCTGTACTATTGTAGCATAAAACTTAAAAAGATAAAACAATTAGGATGCAATTGTTTTATTGGTTCTTTATTCTCCTTAATGTTTACTTTAATTTAAAAAAAAATAATATCATTATTAATGATAAATATCGATTCATTTGATGAAGCTAGGAGAAAATATAATTGACAATTAATGAACATTTCATTATTATAAATTCAATTTTTTGAGGGAAGTTCTGATTTATGAATACAGAAGAAAATACTCAACAACATCCCCATACTGCCTTGCTTCATCAAAGGGGATTATTAGTGGTGCTCTCTACAAATTACTTTAGTCAATCCTATATTCTTGATAATTTTATCACGAAAGTTGGCAGGAGTAAAAAATGTCAGGTTGCTATTGATGATTTAAAAATATCAACTGAACATTGTAAAATTGAAATTGATGAAAATGGTAACTTTTTTATTGAAGACCTGAATTCAAAAAATCATACATTTGTAAATGATAAACAAATAAAAAAGAAAGTCCGACTATTCTATGGTGATAAAATCATTGTCGGAGATACAGTTATGCGCTTTTTCTTTGAAGAAATAATTGAAAAAGGAAATAAATGAAAGCAAAATTAAGCCAAAATGATAATAAACGACGAAGTGGGGTATTAATTCACCCAATCAGTTTTCCCGGAAAATACGGTTGCGGTGATCTAGGCTCAGATGCTTATCAGATCATCGATCTATTAAAAGAATCAAACCAAAGCTTATTACAAATATTACCTTTATCCCCTACCGGTTTTGGTGATTCTCCTTATCAATCTTTTTCTGCTTTTGCCGGTTCTCCATATTTGATAAGTTTTGAACTATTGAGTAAAAAAGGATTATTAACTTCAGCCGACCTGAAGGATTATCCTCAATTTCATCCAACTAGAATCGATTATGGTGGTTTGTATCAACATAATTTCAGAATTTTAAAAAAAGCCTATCACCATTTTTTAGAACACAAAGAGTTCACTCAGTTTAATGAATTTTGTCAAAAGAACCAGTATTGGTTAAATGATTATGCCCTTTTTATGGCTATAAAAGATAGTAAAAAAGGGGCCAGTTGGGATTTATGGGAAAAGCCCATTCGATTGCGCCAGGACCTGGAACACCTTCCTTTACATATTCATGAAGAAGCAAATTTTTACAAATTTCTTCAATGGGAATTCAGCGAGCAATGGACTGCTTTTAAAAAATATGCCAATAATAATGGTATTGCAATTATTGGAGATGCTCCTATTTTTGTTTCCTATGATAGTTCAGATGTATGGGCTAATCAACACCTTTTTTATCTGGATGAAGAAGGAAAACCCGAAGTGGTTGCCGGGGTTCCACCGGATTATTTTTCCGAAACAGGCCAATTATGGGGGAATCCTCTCTATAATTGGGAAAAGATGGAACATAACCAATTTGACTGGTGGAAAAAACGGATTCACCATCTCTTAGAAACAGTAGATTGTATCCGCATCGATCATTTTCGGGGCTTTGAGGCATATTGGGAAATTAAATATGGCGAACCAACTGCCATTAATGGACATTGGATAAAAGCTCCTGGAGAATTATTCTTCCAAACTTTAAAAAAAGAATTTGGTGATCATCTTAAAGAATTAGTCATTGCAGAAGACCTGGGCGTTATAACCGATGAAGTTAGAGCATTACGAGACCATTTTGATTTTCCAGGTATGAAAATTTTTCAATTTGCCCCTTATGGACAAGGAACTTTTGAGGAAGATGGTCAGCACCTTCCCAATGAAAAACATATGTATCGGGCTGAAAATTATTGTGAAAATTCAATAGCTTATCCAGGTACGCATGATAATGATCTGCTGCATGGCTGGTTTTACAGTCAGAGTAGTAGCAAACAAAAAGAAATTTTAGAATATCTAGAAATTGATCAACCGCAAAAACTAAATATGGCTATTATAAAAAAAATTATGGAATCTAAATCTAAATGGACTATCTATTCTATGCAGGATATTCTCAACCTAACCAGTGAAGCACGTATGAATACTCCAGGAACCTGCGGCATTCATAACTGGTCATGGCGATTAACAAATAAACTTTTAAATGAAAAAAAAGAGCATTTTATACAACTTAAAGAGCTCACTATACAAACAAAGAGAGGTTAAAATGGCTAAACTTGCCCCTTCTATACTTTCAGCTGATTTTTATCATCTTAAATCTGAAGTTGAAACAGCAATACAATGTGGTGCTGATTGGATGCATATCGATGTAATGGATTTTCACTTTGTACCACAACTGTCTTTTGGCGCAAAAATTGTTGCAGATATAAAAAAACATAACTCTGTTTTCTGTGATGTTCACCTTATGGTCACTAATCCGGCTGATCATATTGATTCATTTGTCAAAGCTGGTGCTGATTTAATCAACTTTCATGTGGAAGTTCCCTATCATTGTGATCGCATCTTACAGGAAATTCGAGAAAAAAATACTAAAACCGGAATTACCATTAATCCAGCAACTCCAGTGGAACAATTAAAACATATTTTACCCTTAGTTGACTTAGTTTTAGTCATGAGCGTAAATCCCGGCTTTTCCGGCCAAAAATGCCTGGATTATGCTTTAGATAAAATCCGGCAATTAAAAACTATCCGCGAAAAAAACCAATATAATTTTGTTATCGAAGTCGACGGCGGCATTAGCCCTAAAAATGTTGATCAAGTATTAAGCCTGGGAGCAGATGTGATTGTTTCAGGTTCTGCTTTTTTTAATGCTGATATAAACAGTAAGAAAGACTTTGCAAACACCATTCATCACTATAAAGGTTAATTCATTTTGAGTATAAATAACCAGCACAAATATTCTAAGATTATTTTATTATTTTTAATCCAACTATTAATTGCTTTTTTTGTATTTACCAGTTGTAAACAGGAAGATAATAAAACCCTCCAACTTTTAACTAATGATATTTATCTTTTAGAGGCCGCTGATTATTTTAATGCTGAGCACCCTCATGTAAAGATTAAGGTTCACTATTTAGAAAACACCGATGAAGCTTCTTTGTTAGATTTTGAAGGCTATGATCTCATTGCCGGAAATTACCATCCTAGAGATCCCCTTCCCTTTGATCAATTAAAAAATATCAACCTTTCTGATCTGGATGAAAACACTTTATATCATGTCCCTTTTCATCAATTTTTTACCCAATATAAGAAAAAAGCGATTCTTTATGCTATTGATTTCCCAGTAATTATCAATAAATCAGATACAAGTACTGATCTTAACCAGGTACCTTCTGTAACTCTGGAAGAGTTTCAAAAGAAAGCCTTACTACATAATCAGCAGGATAATAGTAAGCATATTGCTTTTATACCCCAAATTTCCTCAATCAATGATATTGACTATTATTTTATGTTTAATGCTCAGATTTTAAAACACCAAAATCAATACTCATTTAATTCTATCGATTGTCAAAATGCCTGGCAGTTTTACTATCAGTTTAATAAATCTGAATTTAGTACTAATGAAATAGAAAAATATTTAGTTCGGTATAAGAGTATGAACTCTCAGTTTTATCTGGATAAAGCTGTAATATCTTTCGATATCCAAAATATCAGCCAGGCTTTAGCTAAGGATAACCAAAAATATAAAATAACTTTAATCGATCAAATGAACTATCTTAGCTTAAACAATAAAATAATCATGATTAATAAGCAAACAGCTTATTCAAAAGATGCACAGGATTTTATCCTCTTTCTTCTCTCAAAAAAAATGCAAAGCAAGTTATTAGAATCATCCTGCTTGACAAAAAATATTTATCAGGATATCCATTTGCCTGTGATCAAATCAATTGATTCAAAATGCGAAACCTTAGAACAAATCTACCCGGAAAGTCAGCAATTAGTAGAATACTTTGACCAATTATTACCTGTTGCCTTTCATAATGAAAAAGTTCAAAACAAATTTTTTAATGCATATTCTTATACAAAAGATATGATTCAAAATGAGCGAATCAAAAATGAAAATTTATTGAATTTTTTAACCAGTCAATTAAATCAGTAAATTCTATTGTTTTTTTTTGAATAAAAGGGAAAAGGATAATAAATAATACCTTTATAAGCTGGAATTCTCAGAAGACTTTAATAGTTCTGCTGAAAAATCTAAGATGGATGAATCATCTTTTCGAGAATATTCTGGGATTAACATTTTTACAGCTTCAAAAATATCCTTAAACTGCATTAAACCATTAGCACCATAACACTTTTTAATTTCCCGGGCTATTTGAGAATCTGAGCTTAAAAAGTAGATATTATCAAGATCAATACCAATGGTTTGCCAAAATTGAAATAAAGGCCAGATAGTAGAAAAATGGACAGTTTTCTCATCCACATTATTAAAGATATAAATAATTCCTTGAGGATGATTCATTTTTGTTTTCAAAAAATCTTTAAAAGCCAACTTTAATCCACTAAAATTTTCTTGCTTTAACGGCCCGGTTATTTCAATAATGATTATTCCATGATTGGCAAAATAATCAATAATATATTTGTCTTTAGATTGATATTCACCCGCTTTTGTATCTAAGTACTTCTTCAGTTCTTGATAGTTTGCAAGAGTATCATAGTGGATAATAGTATCAATCACATCGCAAGAATAAAGCAAATCCAATACTTCTAAATCCGCATCATAAAGTATCGGTATGATAGGAATAGTATCATCATTTTCTCTCATTATTTTGAGTATTTTTTCAAGTTGGTAAAAGTTCTGAGTAATGGTTACACAATGTGTTACTCCTAATACATTAATATTACTGACTTTATCTGGATCATAAATAACTGGATTATATTTATCTTGTAAAAGTCATTAATAATAAAAAAGTGA
>JAKSBL010000286.1 GCA_022361115.1 Spirochaetota bacterium
AACCTGGACTTGTGTATATGCTCATACTTCCAATGCCTCCTGGTATCCTGGTGCACCAGGCTTATGGTTTTGGGAATAATAAAATATAATATCAATTCAAAGAAAAGGAGTAATCAATCATGAAGTTAAAATATAGTTTTATCAGCACGATATTCATCTTATTAATGCTGTTTTCCTGTTCTTTTAACTCAACCAATGGAAATAAAACAAACCAATCTGATAATCATACTAAAGGATTAGAGAATTTAAAGCAGTCTTCCAGAATGCCTGGTGGTTTTAAAGTTGTTGGTTATATGCCTTCCTGGAGTGGAGATGTCAATCAAATTCAATATGATAAATTAACTCATATCAATTATGCTTTTATACTACCTACTGCTTCCGGGGGAATCCAAGCTGTGGAAAATCCTGCAAAATTAGAATCCTTAGTTTCTCTGGCTCATGCCAGTGGAGTTAAAGTGCTCATTGCTGTTGGGGGATGGAATAATGGTAATGATAGTGCATTTGAAACTTTGGCAGCCAATGCACAAACACGAACAACTTTTGTTAATAATTTAATGAATTTTGTCCATACTTATAATTTAGATGGTGTTGATATGGATTGGGAATATCCAGATCCAGGTAATTCTGCTACAAATTATGCTCTTTTGATGGATGAACTAGGCCAAAGTCTGCATAGCGAAGGAAAACTCTTAACCGCAGCTGTTGTTGCTTTAGGCTATACAGGAGGCGGGGTTTTAACAGAAGTATTTGACGATGTGGATTTTTTAAACTTAATGGCTTATGATGGAGGAAATGGTGCAGATCATTCTCCTTATAGTTATGCAGTTGAGTCTTTGAACTATTGGAAAGGAAGAGGATTACCTGCAAGTAAAGCTGTAATTGGTGTCCCTTTTTATGGAAGACCAAGCTGGGAATCCTATCGAGCAATCGTTGCTAGAGATCCGGATGCACCAAATAAAGATATTTCTAATGGTGTTTATTACAATGGTATTGCAACAGTCAAAGCAAAAACCAATCTTGCTTTAGAGCAGGCTGGTGGAATAATGATGTGGGAGTTAAGCCAGGATACTACAGATCATACTTCACTGTTAACTGCCATGAGTGAAGCAATCCATGGCGGTAATATTTCTCCGGCAGTGAGTGTCACCAGCCCAGCTGATGGAGCACATTTTGCTGAGAATTCCAATATTACTATTACTGCTGATGCTAATGATAGTGACGGATCGATATCTCAAGTTGAGTTTTTTCAGGGCTCTGTTTTTCTAGGAGTGGATTATTCTGCACCTTATAGTGTAATCTGGAATAATGTGAGTGAAGGAACTTATACCATTTCAGCTGTTGCTACTGATAATGAAGGGGCTACTGGAACTTCCGGGATCATAACGATATATGTAGGGGAATCCAACCCGGGGATACCTGCCTGGGATAGCTCAGAAACCTACTTAAAGGATGATGTAGTAACTCACAATGGCCGCAAATGGCGAGCCAGATGGTGGACCCAGGGTGAAGAACCTGGTACAACCGGTGAATGGGGTGTTTGGGAAGATCTGGGACCGATTGGTACCCCATCCAATAATCCTCCCAGTATCAGTATTGTCAGCCCTGCAAATGACAGCAGCTTTGCTGAAAATTCCAATATTACTATCGAAGCTAATGCCGGTGACAGTGATGGTACAATCAGTAGTGTTGAGTTTTTTCAAAATGGTAATTCTTTAGGCAGTACAACTTCCGCTCCCTATAGTATGACCTGGACTAATGTCGGAGCCGGATCATATACTCTTACTGCAGTAGCGACAGATGATGATGGTGCTTCCACAACATCTGGTTCTATTTCTATAACAGTTGGTTCTAGCGGAACTGATACCTGGGCTCCTGGAGTCTATTATGAACTGGGTGATCAGGTGGTTTACGGCGGGAGAACCTGGACTTGTGTATATGCTCATACTTCCAATGCCTCCTGGTATCCTGGTGCACCAGGCTTATGGTTTTGGGAATAAATGAATAAAAAAGTAACTTAAAAACAAAAGGAGGTTGCTTCATTGTTTTGAAAACACCTCCTTTTTTATTTTTATGAAATCATTAAAAATAATATAAAAGACTGTGATTAGATTCTAATATTAAAAACTTTAGTCGTAACCAATAGCATAATTATCGCTCCAACTAGTAATAATAAATTAAATACAATATACAATTCATCACTAACCATGAAAAATATACCAGATAATGTGTACTCTGAAATTTAAAATCCTTTTGTAATATCAAAATTTAAATAAATTTTGCAAATAAATATCAAACTTTTACTCCTCCTGTCATTTTTATAGCACTTTTTTTCATTAATATTTATAGAAGGGAGTATTAATGAAAAAAATCACATTATTCATTAGTAAAAAGAGCCGGCAAATCACCTTTCCAGTTTTATGTCTTCTCTTTTTAATGTTAATCAGTTTTGGGCATACAAAAAAAATTTTCATTTTTATTCCATTAATCCTCCTGATCTTGATTTATGGGATTTGTATGACATGGATTACAAAAAAAACTAAGTTTCTCCTATTAGTTTTGCTATTGATTTTGATTCTTACAGCCTATTGGTTTCGCTTAGTCAGAATGGAAAAGCATTACCAATTCAGTAAGAAACAGGTTTTTAACAGCTCTATGGTATTTGGTCAAGTAATATCTTTTCCCCAAAGAAAAAAAATGAATACGCATTTTATGATGAAAGTGCTCGCTGTAAAAAAAGATACCAATACAGATTATCAAAGAATTGAACCTTTTCATATTTTAGTTAAAGGAAAAGAAATCCAGGTTGAAAAAGGGGATTATCTTTGTATTGAGAAAAACCTTTATCTCCCTGTGAAAAAAATTGGGAATTTTGGGTACCGGCAATATTTAAGAAACAAAAATATTTATGCAATGGTTCAATTAAAAAATAATCAATATAGAAAGATTTTTAATAATAGTTATCAAAACATTGAATTAAAAACAGGAAATCAATTTAGAACCCAGATTATCAGCAAACTGCGAAGTCATTTAAGAGTTGAAGCCTACAGTTTTTTGCTTTCTATTTTTTTTGGAGAAAAGGGAGAGCTGGATAAAGATTTATTTCTTGCCTATAAAAATACAGGCATGATTCATTTATTGGCGATTAGTGGCTTACATATTAGTTTTATTGGATTACTTTTTTTTAAGTTTTTTCATTTATTGTTGTCCAGAAGTAAATCCTTTATGCTTAGTTTACTGGTTTTATTTGGGTATCTCACCTGGATTCAGCCAGCAGCTTCGAACCAGCGAGCTTTTTTAATGTATGCAATTCAAGGGCTTTATTTACTTTTAAACAGAAAAACCACTGGTCTGACCGTTTTATCTTTTGCTGGTATTTGTCTTTTATTTTTTCGGCCCTTGTACCTATTTGATCTGGGATTTCAGTTTTCTTTTTTAGCTACAGCAGGTATTTTGATATTTGCTCAACCCCTTCAGTATTATCTTGAGAAAAAAATGTGTCGGCTGAATTGGGGCATATTATATCCTTTAGTATTAAAAGCAATCAAAGGATTTAGTGTTAGCGGATCGGCTTTTGCTGCAATTGTTAGTTTACAATGGATTTACTTTCAGCAAATTCCCTTTTTCTCATTACTGAGTTCCCTAATAATGGTTCCGCTTTTTAGTATACTATTTACCTTCTTATTTTATCTTTTGCTATTGGTAATTTTTATACCCCATTGGTTTTTGTTTCAACTGATGGATTGGTCTGTCTTCATTTTTAATCAATGCATTTTACTTTTAGATCATATACCAGCTTGCCGGATGCCTTTACTTCCGCCTACAGTCAGTCTTTTAATATATATTTTTTTCCTAGTGAGTATCAGGTTTTGTTTAAAGTTAATTGATAAAATGGGTTCTAATTTAAAGAAAAGAAAACTTGAGAGTCAATTAAATAATATTCGATTAAGATCATAAATACTAAGGATTTTTCATTTAATATGTTTTAAGAAGATTTAAAATAACAGCATCATTTATGTATTTACTGATAACTGTGTTAATAGGATTTTTTTAATGGATAGACAAAGTATAAATATTAGAATTTAAATCTATAAAATAAAGTACATTTCCTAATTTTAGTGGCGTACATATTAAAGGGTTATTTGATTGGTTTCCTGGTATTTTTAAAAATCTTGTCTCAGTTGTTTTTAAATCATATGAAAATAACTTGCCTTTATCCGAGCAGTAATAAATGCTATTTTCAAATAAAACTGGTTTTTTAACAAGGTAATTGTTGGAGTCAGGATTTTTATCTACTTGGATAATAAATTGGGGGAGATCAAATGAGTTGCTGTTTAATTTATAGAATACACCATCATTTCCAATGAAATAGCAAAATGGTTTATGATAAATGATTTCTGAGACAACTCCTGCAGGTAATTTTAAAGTTATTGAATTCTGATCATTAAAAGTGGTATCAAAACGATAAATGTTTTCAATACTATCTGCAATGAAAATATAGTTATTTGCAAATACAGGTTTCATAAATGCCCTATGCTTTAATGGTGTAGATTGATGGGTAACAATGTTTTTATTTAAATTGTACATTGCTAATTTTTTTGAATTAATATTATAGAAGTATAAAATATTGGGTTTTGCTTTTGTAATATATAACTGTCCACTCGTATTAAATATATTATTTGTTTTTTCCAGGCTATTTCCCTTTAGTATGTATAGAATATCATTTGCTGGAATCAGCAAGCTATCATTGTGAATTTCTGGTTTAGCCCAGTATACAGGACCATCATTGATATTTAAAAGTTTTAATAATTTTCCTTGCTTAGAAATAATAAAAACATGATTTGAAGTGCTGATTATTAAATTTTTTTGATAGATAAGGGCCGGGGAAGTTAATTTAGAGATTAAGTGGTGAGTAAATTTCCAAAGTAATTTACCGCTCTTTATGTCAACAGCAGTTAGAGATTTATTAGAATCACTAGTGATATAAATATTATTATTATCAATTGCTAAAGATGTTTCTTTTTCATCAAGTTGTAATTGAGGATTAAATGGCAATTTACGAATTATTACCTCTTTTTTTCCTTCCTCTTCATTGTTATGAGTACTTTCTATTCTCTGATCAATTGTTTTTTCAGTATTACTATTTGAGACTTGTTTATTATTTTCATCTTTATCATGAGATAGTGGAATGATCAGAGCCTGATAACTTTTTTTTAATTGAAAAAGCTTTTTATCCAATTCAGCCATAATCTTTTTTTGTGTATCGGGATCATTTTGATTAGAAAAGTCAATGTTTTTGATAAATAGTATTGTTTCCTTTAGCATAATATCAAATTTTTTCACATCACTGCTATTAATAATGATGCTTTGATCCTTAGTTAAAACGACTTTCTCATTGATAATTTTGTTAATCTGACTATAGAGATTTTTTTTTAATAGTTCTTTTTGTATAGATTGATCAAGATTAGGCTTTATCCAGATTTTTCCTTCTATTACAGTAATAGTTGTTTCATCTATTGATTTATTAACTTCAAATTCTGTTCCAATAACATTGATGATCAATTCAGTTGTTGTTATTTTAAATAATGAACCTTTGATAAGTTTAGCTAGTCTGACCTTAATCATTCCCTTTTTTAGATAAAATGAATTATTAATTATTTTTTTATTTTTTTTCAAACGATTAATTTTTATCTCTGACAGCTGATTTAATTCCAACCTTGATTTTTTATCAATTTCTAATTGAATTTGTGAATCATTTTCAGTATAAACTGAAGTTTTTTCTTTGATAATATCGTCTTGATGTAGTAAATATTTTTTACCCTTTACTATTTTGTAAGCTTTACCATCGATTTTTATTACCTTACACATTGAATAAAATCGATGGTAAAGAAAGGTATTTCTGCCAATTAATAAACCAATAAGTAAAATAATAATAATTGTAAAACTGAAAACAAACTGGAAAACTAGTGTTTTTCGTTGTGCTTTCTCAGACTCATGATCAAAACGTTTTGTCATATACTTCAGTTTTATTTTTAAATTTTCAGGCATTTCATCTAAAGCTGTCTGGTTATTTAAAAGAAAATCAAGAGTTTTATCATCTAATTTATCAATCCAGTCTTTTTTTGAAATCATGAGAAAAAATCCCTATTATTTTTTTTTAGTTCAGTTTTAAGTTTTTTTCTGGCCTTAAATAATAAGCTTTCAACAGCAACAACTGATTTATTGATGATTTGAGCGATTTCTTTTTGTGATTTATGTTCTATATATTTTAATTTAATAACTTTTTTATACTGGTCATTAAGATTTTCCAATGCCATATTGAGCATTAGTATTTTTTCCTTTAACATTAAATCATCCAAATGATCATTAGATAAGGTTTGCTGGCCATTGGATTTCTCAATGATTATTTTTTCCTTATACTTTTTTCGAAGGTGATCATTAAACCGCCGGGAAGCAATTTGAAATATCCAGGCTTGTAGTCCTTTGATTTTTTTTAATTTTGGAGCTGATTTTAAAACAGAATAAAATGTCTCTGCTGATAATTCTTCTGCTGCATCCTGATCTCCATTTGTTTTAATTAAAAGATAATTATAAATTTTTTTTCCATATTCTTCATATATTTTCTGAAATATTATCGGATCACGTTTTTTGATTTTTTTTAGATCGTCATCTGCAAAAAAAATAATTATTATCATTTTTTTGTACTATTTCTTTTTATTTTTCTTTTGAAATGAATTATATACCCTAAATCAATGGTGATGCAATGAAAAAAAGTCTGTTTTGAAAAATCGAAATTACTCCAGTTAACTAATGCATAGCCAATTTTACAGGAAAAGCCTTTTATAAAAAAACCAGTTTTAAACCCAAATAACAATAAACCACCAATATCAAATAAAAATGCAATCCTTTTATGTTTTAAATCGCCAAACATAAATTGCATAAGTAGTAAAGTACTACCATTTGAACCTATATCATTGTTATCACCCATGTTGCTAGAATGAAATAAAATGAGAAATCCTGAAAAACCGGAACCAAAAGCAAAATAAGGAGTAAATCCATATAAATAACCGAAACTTCCTCCAAAGGCTCCACCATTTCCTTGAATACCAGAATACTCATTTGTATAAGTATTATTTAGTTGATAAATTCTAGTATAACATCCCAGCAAAGAAATATTTAAAAAATGACGTTTCCAGTAAACCGGATGATCATTTTCTGACATTTTTAACCGCATCATTTCATCAAAATAGCTTTTATCTACCATCTTGATATTTTGATTCATTTTTTGAGCAATGTCTTTTGAGGATTCATCAACAACCCTGAAGACATCAATTCCTAGTTCACCTGTAACGGTACTTCCAGCAACAATCTGATTTTTGAAAATATCAATTGCAGAAATCGTAATTAAAATATGATCCTCAATTATTGTATATTTACCAATCACTATAACATCAGATTTAAGTTCCATAGCAAGTTTTTGGGCTTTTTCTTCATTAATGAAAATCTTCAATCCTAGTGTTTCTATTTTTTTATCTATAAGAGAAAAATCAGTATACAGATACTGGCCTGTATTGACTAATTGACTGCGAAGAGCATCCCTGAGTATTCCTGAGAGGTACTCATATTCTTTATTATCATTAACATTATAAAATGGTAAAATTAAAACGGTTCTTTTAACTAGATCATCTGAGTAAAGCTGAACTGAACCTAAAATAAAGATCAGAAAAATGATTATTATTAAATATGTTTTCATGTAATCTTCCCCAAAAATACTTCTTACTTGATTAGTCGACTCGATTTATGAAATCTTGCCTGTTTGCGTATAGTATTTATTTGATTTAGAATTTTAAAAAAGTACCAGTTCAATGTTAATCAGGAAAGCCATTAATAAGATTATAAAATAAATTTATTAAGTAGCAAGAGTATTAATTTTTTTAAACAATTCTCACTATTTATTTTTAAAATATCTAAAAATAAATAAAGGAATTCTATCTTTTAAAATACCTCTTAATGCTATTGTTACGAACACATTCTAATTTTGGATAGTTAATTTAATGTGGAAGAACAGGTAAAATAACTTCAGGCTCATATAATTTAATATTAAAATCGATTTCAAATGTAATTTTTTCAATTTCTGGTAAAGCACTTGTATTCGTAAGAACACCAATATATAAACCCCAAACATAACCTGGTATACGAGAATAATTAAGAAGAAGAGTTCCATCACCTTCTAATGATAAATAGCACTGATTAGTTGTATAACTAATAGAAACTAATGGATCATGACCAACTGGAAAATTACCATCTGTAATTGAATCAACAATAATCCAAATATCAAAAGATAAGGTTCGATGCTTAATTTGTATTTGTGTGTTTTCCTTATCAAGAATAGCAAATAAATTGGGCGTACAAAGATCATCTGGTTCATTATAATATACTTGTTCTGGTAAACCATTAAAAGAAATATGCATTTCACTATTGTTTTCAATACTACAAAGTGAGGATTTCTCAGAATTTGGTATATCTTCAAGCTTATTACCAATAAAATCACAGTTTATCAATAACAAAGAAATAAAGAATAATAGCATCCAGGTCATTTTTTTGTAAATAATATTTATCATTTTATAACTTCTCCTTGTTATAAGATTTTTTTAAAAATTTGACAGGAGTAAATAAAAAAATCTTTATAATTGGTTATTTGGCTGTTATTCACTAAGTCTGTTTAGTAAAAAAAATCTTGCTAATTTTTTTAAAAAATTTTAGCAAGATTTTTTTTGTTTCTGCGACTTTCTTTTTATTAAACTTCAAGGAGGTGTCTTTATGAGACATAATTTTAATCTTTTATTTTTATTCACTTTGTTTTGTTTATTGGTAAGCGGTTGTTCAGTTGCTGAAAATAGTGAAGAGAATAGTTATCAGACTATTGATGCTAATATTCGCAATAAGGTTAGTGATTTTGATGAAACTAGCATAATTACCGCAATTGATTCTGATGATTTCGTAGGAGAATACACGTCTATTGCAGTGAATGGTGACAATATTTATATTTCCTATTTTGATCATACAAATGGGGATTTAAAGGTGGCTAGATCAAATAATAGAGGAATTTCTTGGGATACAAAAACAATTGATTCTTATGGTACTGTAGGCTGGGATACCTCAATAACAGTTGTAGATGAAAATATTTATGTAGCTTATTATGATTTAACCAATCATGATTTAAAGTTTGCTAAATCAACTAATGGAGGTAACTTATGGGACCCTCTTGATATTAGAACAGTTGATGAAACTGGTTATGTTGGGAAACATACATCAATAACTGCTGATCATAATTATATTTATATTTCTTATTCTGATCATACAAACAGGGATTTAAAATTTGCCAGATCAGATGACAATGGAGATACCTGGGAATTACAAACAGTAGATTCAATAGGTGTTATAGGTACTTATACTTCTATAAAAAATGAAGGCTCAAATGTATATATATCTTATTATGATATAACAAATAGAGATTTGAAGCTGGCTGCTTCTGCTGATGAAGGACTCACATGGGAAAGAATTATAGTAGATGGTATAGGGAATGTAGGTGCAGATACATCAATTGCAGTAGATGAATCAGATTTATACTTTTCATACCGGGATACAGTGGGTAGAGATTTAAAGTTTGCAAAATTAACCAAAAAAGAAGGCATTTGGCACCATATCTATGTTAAAACCATTGATTCTATAGATGATGTTGGTTATGCCACATCCATATCCTTAGAAAATAATTATGTTTATATTTCCTATTATGATCGAACAAATGGGGATTTAAAGTTTGCAAAATCAAGAGATTGGGGTAAAACCTGGCTTCTTGGTGATATTATAGTAGTGGATTCAACAGATAATGTTGGCGAGCATTCGTCCATAGCTTGCTACTTTTCTAATGTATATATTTCATATTGGGATCACACAAATAGAGATTTGAAGTTTGCAAAATCAGTGGATAGAGGAAGTACCTGGTAATGAAATTACAAGCTCTCGGTATAATTTTCAATACTTTATCTTATTCTCACTTCTTTTATTAAGTCTGTAGCTGTACTTGTATCCATCATTATAATTCTAATAAAATGGGCGTTTTCCATAAATAATCTTATTGGAAATCGCCCTTGATTTTTTACTACAATTATATTTTTCAAAGAAAAATAAAAATATTATAATAACTAAAACTTTGGAAGAAAGATAGTTTATGACAATCAGAGAACATGCAGATCAAACAGAAAAGAAATTTGGTATCCGGGCAGTTGATATTCATAAATGGATAGATGGATTTTTTGATGCAGAAAGTTTTGAGTTATTTATCAAAGGAAAAACAGGAGTTGATTTTAATCCCTATGAACATCGCAGATATCGTCATTGCCGGGAAGCATTAAAAGAGGCTTATCAGGAATTCCAGTCGAAATATAGTAAGGATCAGATTAAAGCAGTATTTGAATCTCACTTAAAGGATGATTATAACGGATATATCCCTTGCCGCAATGATTTCGAAAATGGCCTGTTTCGGGAAAAATATCATGAAAGAGGGGATTTTCAGGATAAAGTCCTGACTTCAGTTGAATTATCTGAATATTTCAAGGGTAAAAATTATCAAATTTCAAATAAAAATAAACAGAAAACAGATTTTAAATTTTTACTGCGGATTATTCTTCCTGTTTTAATCGCTTTGGTATTATTTTTAGGAACAGGTTTAATTTTCATCATTCCGGTTTATTATGATATTATGATGAATAATAAAAAAATCCTGATTAAAGAACTGGTCAATACAGCTGCCAGTTCTATAAGTTATTATATACAAGAAGAAAAAAATCATAATTTGACCAGGCAGGAAGCCCAAAAAATGGCTCACTTAGAAGTAGAAAAAATGCGTTATGGAGTTGATGGAAAAGATTACTTTTTTATAACGGACATGCACCCTTTTATGATTATGCATCCCTATCGAAATGATTTGGTAGGTGAGGATTTAAATCATTACAAAGACAGTGAAGATAAAAGCGGGAAAAAAATCTTTGTAGAGTTTGTTAAAATTGTGAAAAATTATCAGGAAGGCTATCTTGAGTATTGCTGGCAATGGATGGATGATACAGATCAAAAAGCATTAAAACTATCTTATGTGAAGGGTATTCCTGAATGGAACTGGATAATAGGAACCGGTATTTATATTAACGATATAGAAGAAGAAATTAATGCATTTACTGATAAATTACTTCTTGTTTTTAGTATTATCTCTTTAATGATTTGCTTGGCTCTCTTTTATGTCATCATGCAGAGTAAAAAAATTGAAACAAATCGGCAATACTTTGAACTCGGTTTAATTGAAGCAAAAAATCGGTACCGGGCATTAGTTGAATCTGCCAATGAAGGTTATATTCTGGAAATCGGCGGAGAGCATGTTTATTCCAACCATACTTTACAACGTTTGTTAGACTATAATGAAGAAGAATTGACTGAGCTAAAACTTTTTGATTTATTAGATAAAGTCTATCCTGCTAATTTAGATCCCAAAGAATATTTAACAAAATTATATCAGTCCTTTGTAGAGCCAAAAAAGTTTGAAGCCAGATTAATAACGAAAGGGGGTTATCCAATTGATTTAATTATCAGTGTTTCTAATTTGTTTTTTTCTCAAAAAAATGGACATGTTATTTCGTTTAGAGAAAAGCAACAAAATAAAGAACATATATTTTCCCGGTTAGCCCATTTCCCTTTATTAAAAAGCAGTTTTAATTCTAAGCAAGACCATTCTGTTTTAAATATCCAATCAATAGTGAAAAATATAATAGAAAGCAATGAATCAACTCAGATAATCAAGTTATTAAACCAGCTGCCTCAACAGGTTTCTCATATGCTGAATACAGGGTTAGATCCCCAAATCATTAGAAGTTATGTGAATGAGAGCTATCAAGCAGCAAGTCAAAAATTTATAGAAATAGCAGTCAAAGCATTGGGACAACCACCAGTAAAATTTTGTTTTTTTGCCTTAGGCAGTAGTGCAAGAGGAGAAATGACTCTGTTTTCTGATCAGGATAATGCTCTGGTCTATCAGGATGTTTCTGTAGCAAATAAAAATGAAGTTGAAAAGTATTTTTTAAAGTTGTCATCTAATGTTAATCAAAATTTAGATCAAGCAGGGTTTCATATTTGTCCAGGTGGATTAGTTGCTTCAAACAGCAAGTGGTGTTTAACCCTCTCTCATTGGCAAGCCTTGTTTCAAGACTGGTTTGAAGCAATGAATCCTGAGGCTTTTTTAAAAATTAATGTTTTTGCAGATACAAAATATGTTTATGGTAACCAGGAACTATTAATCAATCTGCAGGAAAATTTTAGAAATTATTCTCAAAATAATACCCCTTTTTTTAATCTTTATGTGAATAATTCCTTACTTTATAAAGTCCCTATGAATTTATTAGGGGGAATCAAAACAGATAAAAAAAAAAAAAAAAAAAATATCAATATTAAAGCCTGTTTAAAACCATTGGAAATTGGTTCCAGGATTTATGCATTAAAAAATGAAATCACCGCAACCAGCACAAGCGACCGTTTATATGCATTGCTGAACAAGAAAAAAATCTCATCTAATCTTTATCAAAATAGCATCTATGCTTTTTATTATCTCTGGAATTTGCGATTTTATAATCAAATTATTTTGAATGCTGATCTGGAGAAATTAAATGATGAACTGGATTTAAGTCGGCTTTCTGAAATTGAAGTTGAGAATTTAAAAACAGTTCTAAATCAAATTCAGAATTTTCAAAACAGGTTAAATAGTGATTTTATTGGCAGAGTAAGAATATAACAGCTTTTTTTAATTTCTGTTGACAATTTCCAAAAAATTGTTATTATGTATTGTAAACCGGTTTAGTAAACCGGTTTACAATACATAAAAGGAGAAAAAATGAACAAAAAAGTAATATTAATCATTCTTGTCTTTTTTTTAAAATTATCTATTTTTGCAGCCAATGGACCAGGGCAATTAGGGGCAAAATATACTCCTGAGGAAACCACTTTTTCTATTTGGTCTCCTGATACCAGCAATGTAGTCCTGCTGTTGGACGGAGTGGAGTATCCTTGTTCCAGGATTTCTGACTTTGATGGTTACACTGATATCTATTCTGTTACTGTTTCCGGGGATCGGAAAGACCAGGTTTATCAATTTAAAATAAATGGGCAATCTGTTCGAGATCCTTATGGAGTCATGTTATCAGAAGCTGAATCTAATTTTAATGTAGTAATGGATTTAGAGGAAACAAATCCTGATAATGGCTGGTATGATCGCCCTGATTTAGTAGAAAGGGAAGACGCTGTTATTTATGAAATACATATTCGGGATTTTACTATTGATGAAAATTCCGGGATTCCAACTGATAAAAAAGGGAAGTTTCTGGGCATGGTTCATTCCGGCAGTACTTATAATGGGTTAACTACAGGAATCGATCACTTAATTGAATTAGGAGTTACTCATGTTCAAATTCTCCCTTTTTATGATTTTGCTACCCGTCATTATAACTGGGGATATGATCCAGCAAATTATAATATTCCTGAAGATCAATATGTTTCTGATCCCGATGATTCGGTAAAAAGGATAAAAGAACTAAAAACCATGATCAATGAGTTTCATAATGCTGGTATCAGAGTCATTATGGATGTAGTTTACAATCACACTTATATGCCATTGGAAAAAGATGGGCCGATTCCAGAATATTTACAGGACTATATTGATGTTTTTGAACCAATTACCAGAGATTATTATTTAACTGACAGTAATGGAGATCTCATTGATTTGTCTGGCTGTGCCAATACTCTGGATACTCAAAATGCCATGGTGAACCGCTTTATCAGGGATTCTTTAGAGTACTGGGTTGAGGAATTTCATATTGACGGCTTTCGTTTTGATCTCTTTGGTACAATGATGTACCAGGCTGTGGATGAGTGGGCCGATTATTTAAATAGCCAATTTGCCGATGCAAATTTGCTGATCTATGGAGAACCCTGGCAGGGTACTGGTGACAACACATTAGGTAGTAATAAAGTCCGGCTAGGTAAAATGCCTTTATTGGCTGATTCACATGTAGGCGCCTTTAATGATCAGTTTAGACAAGCCATTAAAGGGAGTTCCGACAATGGAGATTGGAATGGTTATATGTGTAACGAGAGTGACGCCTATGGTGTTGAGCAAGGAATTCGAGGCTCTTTATTGGAAGTGAAGAGTAAAACTGCTGTTGATGATTGGAGTGACCGCTTTGCATATGATCCGGAACAGACCATAAATTACGCTGCAGCTCATGATAATCTTTGTCTTTGGGATAAACTAATTGCTGCAGGCCATGAAGATAATTATGGAAAAAGAATCGTGAAATTTGTCAATGGGATATTAATGACTTCCCAGGGAATACCTTTTATCCATGCTGGAGATGAAATGCTGCGAACTAAATTAGGGGATGATGCGAATTGGGAATATGCAGAAAACAGTTATAAGGCCCCGGATGAGTATAATAAAATTCGCTGGCAATGGAAAGAAAGCAATCTGGAGGTTTTTGAGTATATAAAAGCATTAATTAGTTTAAGAAAATCTCATCCGGGATTAAGATTTAACACCTGGGATGAGATCAATAATAATATGACTACAGAAGTTGTGAATAATGGAAAGGTCATTATTTCCCAAATCAATGCAGCAGCCAATAATGATCAATGGAGTAAAATTCTGGTGATTTATAATAGTGATAATAATTATTGGTACCAGCTGCCGTCTGGTAACTGGTATATTGCTGTAGAAAAGGAAAATGGTAATGCCAATGATATTTTGGCTGGTGAATGGGTGGAAGTGGAAGGGACTTCGATTACTGTATTATATCAGCTTCAGGAAGAATGGGAGCAAGCTTATCTAAGAAGTACTGAAAATAATTGGGGGACAACAAATATGGAAAAAGTTGGTCCCAATACCTGGGAAGCAACCGTTACTTTTACAGATACTGGGGATAATCCCCCCCGTTTTAAAATCGATCATTATGGAGATTGGACAGAGAGTTATCCCAGTGTTGATTATGTTGTAGAAGCCAATCAAACCTATAAAATTACTTTTCATGACATTACAAAAGAGGTAAATGCTGAACTGGTTGATCCTGTAACTTCAGTGACCATTTATTATTCAGAATTTGAATATGCTTCATCCTATATTTTACATTGCTGGAATGGATTAAGTGAAGACTATACCATGACTTATGATGGACCATTTAATAATATCCATTGGTGGAAGATAACTTTAGCTAATGTACCAGCTAATTTTAATTTTTGTTTTACGAATAGCAATGGGAACTGGGATGGTGTAAACCGTTTATATTCTGAACAGGGTGAGCATTTATATATCTATTATGGGGATAGCACAGTCTACACATCCAGGTAGGATGAAAAAAATATTGATGGGCTGGATAATGTTTTTTGATCCAGCCTTTATTTATTAAAAAATCACTAAAGTGAAATTTAAAACTGGTAGTCTCCGCTGATGGTTCCTGAATATTTTTGTTTATCAATATGATTAATCTTTCCATAAAACATGTAATTTTGCGGATTGGTTTGTAAAGCCAGACAATACTGATTAATTCTTTGTGAATCATCACAATCCAGCAATACTTCAACAGTACCATCAAAAAGATTAGATGCTGCACCATGGATTTGAAAATATTGTGCATAAAGGCTGCAATAATAACGACAACAAACCCCTTGCACCATACCATGCAGATTTAAGCGAACCGGCATACTCTATCCTCCATTTTAAAAAATGAATGATGATAACCAATATTTTATCAATTTGAATAATAAATTTCAACTTTATTTCTTCTTTGGTTAATCAGGTTTGGCTTTTCTCTGGATAAATTTATTGTCCTTAATACCCATTATTGACAGAAATAAATGATTAACACGATAATCAAATTCAGCTTCTGGAAAAAGGATTATCCACCATTCATTATAAACAATGAAAATCGGTTCTTTTATAGCGTGAATCACTTATTTATAAGATAATAAAAAATCACATTTTTTACAATTCAATCGATAAACCAGCTCTTTGCTTGACATTGAATAGGGAATTTACTATATTTAGTGCACAGTCAGCATATGTAAAATAAAATTCGTATTTATATATAAAAATTAGTAATAAATTGTGATCTTTTTGATCATCATAAGTGGTTTAGATGAAATTATGTAAGCGATGTAACAGTTTTAAACATAAGGAGGTTTTATGTTGAAATTACAGACTTATGATAATAAAGTTTTAGAAAATAAATCTGAAGAAGTAAAAAACATAGATAAAGACTTGGAAAACTTAGTCAATGAAATGTTTAAAATCATGTATGAAAATAATGGAATTGGCTTGGCTGCGGTTCAAGTTGGTGTTTTAAAAAGGCTATTTGTAATGGATGTTCCCAAACAGGGACGTTATGTTATGATAAATCCTGTAATAAAAGACTTTTCTAAAGATAAATCAATCTACGAAGAAGGATGTTTATCAGTTCCTGGAATTTTAGCTGAAGTAGAACGTCCTGCCGAAGTTACAGTTGAATATACAGACTTAAAAGGTAAAAGAAAAACCTTAAAAGCCTCAGGAGTGTTAGCTACCTGCATTCAACATGAAAATGACCATTTAGATGGTGTATTGTTTATTGATCGTATTGATCCTGTTGAAAAATTAACAAAAATGCGAGAATACCGGAGTATGCTGCAAGTATGAAAATCATCTTTCTGGGAACACCGGAAATAGGGGTGCCTGTCTTAAAAAAAGTTGCCTCTCAACATGATGTTGTAGCTGTTATCACCCAACCGGACAAACCTGCTGGCCGTTCAAAAAAACGAATACCATCCCCCATTGCTGTAACAGCAAAGGAATTGCAAATCCCGGTGTTTAAACCACTAAAAATAGATCCAGCCGTTCTCGATGAGTTAACCGCATATCAAGCAGATATTTTTCTGACTTTTGCCTTTGGTATGATTTTGAGAAAAGATTTCTTTGCCGTTACCAAACAGGGGGGGATGAATATCCATCCTTCCTTACTTCCTCTGTATCGCGGCCCATCTCCTCTCCAAACCGCCTTGTTTAATGGAGAGAAAAAATCTGGCATTACTATTCAGCAAGTTGCTTTAAAAGTTGATTCTGGAGATATTCTCTGGCAAGAAGCCTTTGATATTTCAGATAATATCAATGTAGTTGAATTAAAACAACAGGTTAGTCAGCGTTCAGCAGAAATCATTCTCCCTTTTTTAGCAGATTGGGAAGCAGGAAAGATCACACCGCAGCCGCAATTACAGGAACAGGCAACTTATTGCCATATGATTTCTAAAGACCAGGGCTTGATTGATTGGAATCAGTCTGCTGTACAAATACATAACCAGGTTCGAGCATTTATGCATTGGCCAATTGCTCATACTTTTTTAGATGGGATTAAGTTAAATATTTATCAATCCCATCTTGTTGATCCTGAGGATTATGAATGGAATCAAGATGTCGAAAACGGGACTATCGTCAATGCTTGTCACAAAAAAGGGGTTATTATTAAGACAGGTGCAGGTTTTATCGCAATAATCTCTTTACAATTAGCTGGAAAAAAAGTATTAAAATGTAATGACTTCTTAAATGGATGTAAAGATTTAAATTTAAAAAAACTAGGTATGGAGTAACATTTAAAATGAGTTTTTTTCTTGAATTCTTAACCAATATCAAAGAGCGGATTTTTATTTCATCAAAAGATACAGAAGTAATAAAAGCTAAAAAAATCATCTGGTATGCTTTTTTTGGAGCAATCATTATGATTTTTATTGTATCTTATTTTTTGTTTGTTACTCTTACTTTTCAAGCCAATCACGTAAAAGTCCCTCATATCAATGGGGATAATGTTTATGTCGCTCTCAATAAACTTGCAGATAAAAATCTGGTTGCTAATGTTACTCCCCGCTACTCAGAAGAATTTGAAGAAGGAATGGTTTTTGAGCAGAAAGAAGGGCAGGGTTCTATTGTAAAAAAAGGGAGAACCATTTCGTTCTTTGTATCTTTAGGTCAGCCTCAAACCTCTTTACCCGATTACAGCGGTTACTCTCTTTTTCAATTAGTGGAAGCTTTAGATAAAAAATATGTTAATGCTGAACTACCCTTTATCATTAATGCACCAATTTATGAATTTAATGAAAGACTGGAAAAAGGCAAAATTATTCGTCAATCACCAGAAGAAGGAACTCCCATTAGTAAGGTAAAAGAAATTTCTCTCTGGGTTTCCAATGGCCCAAAAGAGGAAGGTAAAAAAATACTCAGTTCTTTTGTAAAACAGCATCTGAATGAAATCATGGCTGAGTTATCCGATTATGAGATATTTTATACACTCAATTTTACCCCTGTTAGCAGAGAAAGAAATGACTTGATTATTACCGAACAATCTATTGGTGAAGGTGCTCTGGTAGATGATATAATCAAAGAAAACAAAACCCTGACCTTAGCAGTTAATAAATATGTAAAGAAGCCGGAGGAAAATGAGGTTTCCAATGTTTTTATATATGATTTACCTGAAAAACCAATTCCCTATGATTTTGTGGTAAAAGTTACAGATGCAGAGGCATTGGAAGAAACTTTACTAGCCATTCAAACAAAAGGAAATATCTCTCTTTCTATTCCTTATACAGCTCCAAAGTTTTCAAAAATTATGGTTCATATTGATGATGAGAAAGTGAAGGAAGAAGAAGTTGTTGCCAGAGAAGTTGAAGCAACAAATTAATTTTTCATCTGCTATTTTTTTGATAAGTATAGATTTTTTTAGTTTATTCCGATAAAGTAGTAAACAAACTATTATTTGGGAAAACTAATTTTGCTTAGTATTCGTTTTAAACTACTATTAGTGGTAATCCCTCTATTAACCGTAAGCTTGATTCTCCTCACTATCTTATCGATTGGATTTGCCCGTACTGGTATTACTAAAGTTGCTACAGAGTTTTTAGGCTATAAAATGAATGAAATTGTTCAAAAAGCTACCAATGAGATGGAAAACCTGGATAGCATTAATTTTGAAATTGAAGGTGCTGGGTCCAGAGTAACCTTTGTTGAAGAAATTAAAAACTCTATTAGCCTTTATGCTGCCAGTATTACCAAACAAAACATCGAATCTTTTATGGCAATAGACTCTAATGGTGTGGTTAAACTTTCCACAGACTCTCTAATCAAAGTAGATACTCAAGTCGATTTTTTTGATGTTATCAAGTCTAGTGAAAGCAATTGGATTAAATTTAAGAGTAATGGCATCGAAAGGGTAGGATTTAAAAAATATTTTGAAGAATGGGATTACTTTTTTTTATTGTCTGTTTTTGCTCCCATGTTTTATAAAGATGCTAATATCATTGTAAATTCCTCTTTGTTTATGCTGATTGTCAGTATTGTAGTTATGGGGTTGATTTTGTTTTTTACCATTAATTATATTCTTAAACCCTTAAAAAATATTGTATCAGCCATGAACGAGATTATTAGAATGAATGATTTTTCCAACCGGGTGGAAGTTCAATTTAATGATGAAATTGGTGAAATGGCCTTTACTTTTAACAATATGTTGACTGAGCTGGAAGGTGCATATAACACGATTAAAGAGTATGCTTATCAATCGGTTTTAGCTCAAAAAAAAGAGGAACGGATAAAACTGATGTTTCAAAAATATGTTCCTCAGGATGTTGTAAATGAAATTGTCCATAATCCTGATTCTGCTTTAGTGGGAAAAAATGCTAATGTAACAGTTCTTTTTTCAGATATTAGAAGTTTTACAACAATATCTGAGTCAATGGAACCAGAAACATTAGTAGAATCGTTAAATCGCTATTTTACAGTTATGGTAGATATTATTTATAAGCGAAAAGGGGTGATCGATAAGTATATTGGCGATGCTATTATGGCAATTTTTGGTGCACCCAAAGAATATGGTGATGATGTTCAGCAAGCTGTTTTAGCAGGCTTGGAAATGGTCGATAACCTGGAACGATTTAATGAACAACAGCGGAAATTAGGCCTAAAAGAGTTTAAAATTGGTATTGGAGTAAATTATGGCCCAGTAACAGTAGGAAATATCGGCACCTCTCAGAAAATGGATTATACGGTAATTGGTGATGCCGTTAACCTGGCTTCCCGTTTAGAAGGATTAACAAAAGAATATCGGACTACTTTGATTATTTCTGAAGGAACATATATGGCAGTTAAGGACTTCTTTTATGTTCGAGAAATTGATCGTGTCAGGGTAAAAGGCAAGTTAAAGCCGGTAAAAATATTTCAACCTGCTCGAAAACTCACTCCTCAACAAAAAAAAGGGTGGAAATCCTATAATGATGGAATGAAATTCTTTTTAGAACGCCAATGGGATAATAGTGAAAAATGCTTTAAAAAAGCTATTAAATTTTTGGAAAACAATGATTACTTATCAGAATTATATTTAGAAACCATTGAAGATTATCGTCAAAATCCGCCTGATGAAGATTGGGATGGAACACGAACTATGACCCACAAATAATGAAAAATCTGGCCTGAAAAATTTAAAAACTTCCAAAAAGTGTTAAAACTTAGTGAATAAATTTATATAAATTTAATTTCAAATTTATAAGGCGTTTTTTGTAAATATATTAAAAAAAATAACAAAATACTTGACTTTTTCTAAAAAATGATTAAACTATATTGTAAAGAGATCTGTTATTTCAAACAGTCAAAGCGGATGGATTAGATTATTCCCCTCCCCAAATCAAAATCCGTCCGTTTTTTATTTTACTGCACTATATATAATACTTTTGCTTTTATACCAGTCACTTTCTTATTTCTAATAAATTTTAATTTCAATTTTATCCTTTAAATCTTTTACTAGATCTGTACGAATTTGCCTTTTTCTTTGAATTTCCTGCAATTTGAGCATAAAATCTTCTGCTTTCATTCTTGCCTCTTCTACAGAGAGTTGCTGAGGTTCTATTTTACTGAGAACTTGAAAAATATATAATCCATATACAGTTTCAAAGACCTTTTTAATCAACCCTTTAGAATTTTTTAAAGCCGTTACTATTTCTTCAGAAAATTTTTCAGTTACTCTGGGATCATCTAATGTTAATATTCCCACAAATCCGGGAGGATTGCTATTTAAAGAAATCAAATCATCTGAATATCTGGGAACTAATTCATCAAAAGGAACCCCTTTTTTTAAATCTTCCAAACAGACAGAGGCTTGAAGTCTTTTCTTTTCTTCTTCATATTCCCCGATTCTATTGCCATTAGCATTATAAAAAGAGAAATATATCATGGAAAGTTCAACCCCTTCTTTCTCATAACCTAATTCAGGGAATTTTTCAAGAGTTCGGGTAATATCTTCATCACTGATAAACAAAGAAGCATTAGGACCCCGATCATAGTGATCGTTTAAAAAACGTTCTATCCAGAGGCTTTTTTTTATGTTTGCTTTATAGGTGGTCATGGAAAGGTTATTATTCAAAATAATGGAAATAAATTCTTCATCTGATAAATCTTGGTTTTTTCCTTTATATTTCAAACTAAGTATTTTTTTTTCTTTAGTAACTTGATTCTCAATATCTTCAATAGTAGGTTCATCAATATAAATAGTTGCACCAACATAGAGTAATTCCTCTTCCAGGAGGTGCTCGAATGCCTGGTCATAACTGATCTGATAAAGTTCTGCATGCTTTTTCACAGTACTTTTAAGGATGACCTGATCAGCGACTCTAGCAGCTCTTTTGTTAAATAATAAAGTTTGGCTATACAAAAAAAATGTATTGGCTATTATAATTAAAAATAATATTTTTTTGATCATTTCATTCATTCCATTTCTTGTAAAAATTTCTCATGTGAGATAGTAGATATTTTATTAATGAAGTCAGTGAATAGACTCTCTGTTTAACTATTCTTATGATTAGAGCTTCTTTTACCATACCCTATCTTATTTTTCAATAAATTGCTGATTTTTTTAATATTTTTACATTTTTAGGGTGTGATTTTAATTTCTGGTAGATATACAGGGACAAAGTTATTCTCGCGAAGGCGGGAATCTATGCTGACTGATCAAAGTATCAAATTTTAATGCTCTATTGCGTGAAATTTAAATGGACTGATTAATCATTTTTTACTTCTTTTTTTAAATCTTTGACTGTTTAATATTAAAATCTTTTGGAATGACATTTATTTTGCAGTATTTATCCGATATTAAAAGTCGGTGGAAAAATAAAATTGACTTTTTATAAAAAAATTGTTACTTTTGGATTATAATTTTGTGAATATTTAGCTTTTATACTTATTTCCTATCTATGGCTTCTCATGATAAATATGGGTATTCTGATTATATAGATAAAGGTTATTAAAAAAGGTTAAAAGGATCAATAAAATACTTTTCTTTGCTACACTTTTTAGTTAATCTATAATTATGGTATGAAAAAATCTTTTGGTAAATTAAATTGAGTAAAATACTCATTTTCAATATTGGGAAAACCCAAAACTTATTTAAAAAACAGGATCGAATATGCAATTAAATTTTGAGACAGAAAACAAAGAGAATTCACAGGTATTACTAAAAATTACTGTTGACAAGGGTGAAATCAAAACTCATTATCAGGACTTTTTACAAAAAGCACAAAATGACGTGATGATCAAGGGTTTTAGAAAGGGAAAAGCTCCACTTTCAATCCTGGAAGCGAAATTTAAAAAGAACATTTTAGCAGAAGTGTCGAATAAAGTGATTGATGAAGCTTTCAAAGATATTTATGATAAGTTGGAAAGAAAGCCATTAAGTTATACAACTCCCAGAATGGAAAAATTTGAATTACCTGAATTGGAAAATGATTATACTTTTGAATTAATTTATGAAACAGAACCAGAAGTTAAAATTGGACAATACAAAGGACTTGCTATTCCTGAAAGAAAAATCGTTAAAATCAAACCAAAAGATTTAACAGAAAATTTAACTCGTTATCAAAAACAATTTGCTACCATTGAAAAAAAAGATGGCCCGATTGGAGAAACCGACATTGTTCAGGTAGAATATAAAGCTTTTGATGGTGAAGAAGAAATAGATACCAAAGATAACGAATATATTTATATGGACAAAGATTATGACACTTATAAATTAGCGAAAGATTTAATTGGCTTAAAAGAAGGTGAGGAAAAAGAATTTGAGAAAAAGTTTGATAAAAAAGCTATTGAACGAATTGCCGGAAAAACCATTAAATTTAAAGTAAAAATTAAAGATGTAAAATCTGAGTTATTGCCAGAGTTAAATGATGAATTAGCACAAAAAGTTGATAAAGAGGTCAAAACTCTGGATGAACTGAAAGAAAAAGTAAAAGGCCAGTTAGAATCAGTTGCTGAAGATATTACCAGACAAAAAATATCTGATGAAATATTAGAAAAAATCATTGAAACACTGGAAGCGGATATTCCTCAATCTATGATTGATTACCAACTAGACAGCTATGTAAAACAAGCGGCTCAGCAAATGGGTGGTGATGAAAAAAGACTGGAAATGTATTTAAAATATCAGAATAAAACCATTGATTCTTACAAAGAAGAGATGAAAGATCAGGCAGTTAAAAATATCAAAAGCAGCTTAATTCTGAAAAAAGTAATTGATGAAGAAAAAATCGATGCTACTGAAGATGAAGTAAAAGATTATTTAGGGAAAATTGCCGAAAAATATAAAATGAACAAAGATGAAATATATGAAAGCTATAAAAAGATGGGAACTTTAGAAATGGTAAAAAATGAAGTAAATACCAATAAAGCCCTGGATTTTTTAATAGATAGTGCTAATGTTAAAAAAACAACGGAACTTTCTTTATCAGAATATGAAGAAAAGGAAGCAAAGGAGCAAGCATGATTATCTCCACATATTCTTCAGTCTTACAGCCACAGATGAGCCATGGATATTATCTGCCCAAGATTATTGAAAAAACCAGCCGCGGAGAAGAGGTCTGGGATATTTTTTCCCGTTTACAAAAAGATCATATTATTTTTCTGGGCGGTCAGATTGATGATTGGCAGGCTGATGTTGTGATGGCGACCCTTTTATTTATGGATAGTCAGGATCCGGATAAAGATATTTATCTTTATATTAATTCTCCTGGCGGATCTGTAACTGCAGGATTAGCAATTTATGATACCATGAAGTTTTTGTCTGCAGATGTTTGTACTATTTGTATAGGTCAGGCGGCCAGTGCAGCAGCACTTATTTTGTCCAGTGGAACCAAAGGGAAGCGATTTGCCCTTCCTCACTCACGGATGATGATTCATCAACCCTGGGGTGGTGCTGGTGGCCAGGCTACAGATATCCAGATTCAAGCAACAGAAATCAATAGAATAAAAAAACAAATTAATAAAATCTTAGCCGAAAATACGGGAAAACCAGAATCTCAGATTGAAAAAGATATTCAAAGGGATTTCTTTTTGCCTCCTCAAGAAGCAATTGAGTATGGTTTAATTGACCGCATTATGGTAAAGGAAAACGATAAATGAGTTGGTACCGAGACATGGAAGTAGAAGACTTATGTTCTTTCTGTGGCCGCAATTCTGAAGAATTTGAGTTGCGGCTGGTTCGTGGTTTTAATTCAAATATCTGTAGTGATTGTATTGAAAAAGCCTATGAAGCAATCAAACAGAATAATATCAAAAAAAAGCAAAAACATACCCAGGAAGATTTACCAAAGCCTGTTGAAATTAAAGAATTTTTAGATAATTACATTATTGGTCAGGAAGATGCGAAAAAAGTCCTGTCTGTAGCAGTTTATAACCATTATAAGAGAATATCTTTTGGTGAAATCTTAAACAGTGAAGATAAATTTAAAGACCTGGAACTAGAAAAATCTAATATTTTAATAATTGGACCTACCGGTTCTGGTAAAACTCTCTTTGCCCGGACATTAGCTAAGAAGCTAAATGTCCCCTTTGCAATTGCTGATGCTACAACATTAACTGAAGCTGGTTATGTAGGTGATGATGTGGAAAACATCTTATTAAAACTCATACAAGCTGCTGATTATGACATTGCACAGGCTGAACGGGGTATTATCTATATTGATGAAATTGATAAAATAGCTAAAAAGAGTGAAAATGTTTCTATTACCCGGGATGTTTCCGGGGAAGGTGTACAGCAGGCTCTCTTAAAAATTATTGAAGGAACAGAAGCGACTGTACCTCCGCAAGGGGGGAGAAAACATCCTAATCAAGAACTCCTCCATATCAATACTAAAAATATACTTTTTATTTGTGGTGGTGCTTTTGTCGGACTTGATAATATTGTGGAGACCAGAGCAAATCGTAAAACTGTCGGCTTTGGGTCCGGCAATAAAAAGGGAGAGAAAAAAGATCTGGTTGATTTATACAAAGATCTCCATCCCGAAGACCTGATTAAATATGGTCTTATTCCTGAATTTGTGGGACGATTACCAATTACCAGCTCTCTCAATTATCTAACAGAGCCAGATTTAATCCGTATTCTAAAAGAGCCTAAAAATTCCATATTAAAGCAATTTGAGTGGGCCTTGTCCATTGAGAAGGTAGAATTGGAATTTCAGGAGGAGGCTATTGTTAAAGTAGCAGAAGAGTCTCTTAAAAGGAATACAGGGGCTCGAGGTTTGCGTTCCATAATTGAACGGATTATGTTAGATGTTATGTATGAAATTCCTTCACAAAAAGATATTAAAAAAGTGATCATTGATAAAGATGTAATTGAAAACAATAAACCTGTACATATAATAAAAAAGGGTTCTGAAAAGAGTGCATGAAAATACTAAGAGAAGTCTCATTTGATAAAAAAAACATTTTGCCATTAATTCCTTTAAGGGAAATGGTAATTTTCCCTGGTACCTATCGAAATTTTTATGTCGGCCGGGAAGAATCAATTATTGCGGTTAATACAGCAAATAGTGATTACAATAAACTTATCTTTCTGTCTACTCAAAAAAAATCAAATATAGAAAATCCGACAAAAGATGACATTTATCCAACTGGTGTGGTTGCTAAAATTATCGAGGTAAAACCTACCAATGATAAAAGAGTGATCAAACTGTTGATTGAAGGATTGTTTCGGGCTAATATTGAAGATTTTAAGGAAGATGAAAAATTTAAAAAAGCCACTTTTTCTGAAATTACTGTTGAGGAAACCGAAGATCTGGCAGCTAAAGATGCTTTAATCAATTTGATTATTAAAGAATTTAAACGGTTTTCTGTCCTTTCTAAAGTACCTAATGATGCCATTAAAGTGATTAGTGAAGCGAAGGATGAAGAAAATCTGGTCAATTATATCATGCAGTATTTAAAAGCTAGCATTGATAAACAGATAGAAATACTGAAAGAAGAATCTTTAGAACGTCGTTTAAAGCTCATTGCAGAATTAATCTATTCTAATCTGGAAAATATTCAACTGGAAAAAAAGATTACCCAGCAAGTGAGAAAAAAAATGGAAAAATCTCAGAAAGAGTTTTTTCTTAATGAACAAATGAAAGAGATCCAGAAAGAACTGGGTACATTAAATGATGAATCTGATTTTTCTGACATAAAAGATTTTGAAAAAAAGCTGGATGACAAAGGAATTCCCGAATCGACAAAAGAAAAGTTGATAAAAGAACAAAAAAGACTGATCAAAATGTCACCCATGTCGCCTGAGGCAAGTATTATCCGGAATTATATTGATTGGTTTATGGAACTCCCCTGGGCAGAAAAATCTCGTGATGCCGATGATTTAGCTCATGCTAAACAGATTTTAGATGAAGAACATTATGCTTTAAGAAAAGTTAAAAATCGTATTTTAGAATTTCTGGCTGTACGGCAGTTAAATCCCCAGACAAAAGGGCCAATTTTATGCTTTGTCGGACCACCAGGTATTGGTAAGACTTCTTTAGCCAGGTCGGTTGCTCATGCCATTGGAAGAGAATTTGTTCGTATTTCTTTAGGTGGTGTAAGAGACGAAGCTGAAATTCGAGGCCACCGGCGAACTTATCTGGGAGCATTGCCTGGTAAAATTATTCAATCTATGCGCAAAGTAAAGTCTTGTAATCCTGTGTTTTTACTGGATGAAATTGATAAAATGAGTTCTGATTTTAGAGGAGATCCTTCTTCTGCTTTGTTAGAAGTATTAGATCCTGAACAAAATTGTCAATTTACGGATCACTATTTAGAAGTTCCTTATAATCTCAGTGAAGTTATGTTTATTGCTACTGCAAATAGTTATCAGGGTATTCCCTATCCTTTGTTAGACAGGATGGAAACTATTTATCTCAGCAGTTATACTGAACAGGAGAAATTGAACATAGCCAGAAACTTTCTGATTCCTAAAGAAAAAAAGGAAAATGGAATAGAGGATATTGAGTTACAGATAGATAATGCTATCATTATTGAAGTCATCCGTTCTTATACCATGGAATCTGGAGTAAGGGGTTTACAAAGACAAATAGCTTCGATTTGTAGAAAAGCTGCTCGACAAATTGTTTTAAAAAAAGAGAAAAAAGATAAAATAATCGTTACCCAGAAAAATTTAACCAAATTTTTGGGGAGAAAAAAATATATCAAACCTTCCTTACATAAGTTGTTAGATGTTGGGGTTTCTCATGGTTTAGCCTGGTCAGAATTAGGCGGTTCTTTGCTGCCTATTGAAATTGTCCTTTATCCAGGTAGTGGTAAAATTAGCTTGACTGGAAAATTGGGTGAGGTGATGAAAGAATCAGCCCAGGCAGCCTTTTCTTATATCCGGGCAAATGCTTTTAAATTTGATATAAAGTGGGAAAATTTTTATAAAGAATTTGATGTTCATATCCATTTTCCGGAAGGGGCTATTCCAAAAGATGGACCTTCTGGCGGAATTGCTATTACTTGTGGCATATTGTCTGCATTAACTCAAATTCCAATTAAATCATCCATAGCTATGACAGGTGAGATTACATTGACCGGAAGGATACTGCCGATTGGCGGATTAAAAGAAAAAACTTTAGCTGCAATCCGTCATAACAAAAAAGAAATCATTCTTCCTTTTGAAAATAAGAAAGATATTGAGGATCTCCCCCAAACTGTGAAAAAGAAGCTAATTTTTCATTTTATTCAAAAAGCAGAAGAAGCGTTTTCTTTGGTATTTGAAAAAAGTATTTACAAGGATATGGATGAAAATCAACTTGCAAATTTGAAAAACCGGGATAGCGATATTTCTCCCAATGTTGTTTTTTAAATATTTATGACTGCTGATTTTGTTAAAATTCTTATCACCGCTCCTTTTCATGAACAAACCCTGGATAAAATGAAAAATAATTATCAGGTTGATTATTTTCCGGAATTAGCAAAATCTGAAATTGAAAAAATTATTCATGATTATCATATTTTTGTCATCAGTACCATCCCGGAAATTGATCAAAATCTATTAAAAAAAGCACGGAATCTTCAATTAATTATCCGAATGGGCATTGGGGTCGATCATATTGATCTGGACTATTGTTTAAAGAAACATATTAAAGTTCATATTACACCTCGTGCTAATATTTTGCCTGTAGTCGAATTAGTCATGTCTCAGCTGATTCATATCATGCGCAGATTACAACCAGCTGAAGAGCATTTAAGAGCCGGCCAGTTTCGCAAAGCATTAACACCAGGATCGGTTTTATCTGGTAAAACCATTGGTGTGATCGGAGCAGGAAGAATTGGTAGCCGGATCTGTCAGGTTGCCCGTTTTTTTGAAATGAATGTATTAGCCTGTGATCCATATTTATCCCAAACAAAAAAAAACCATATACCAGCCCATCAATGGGTAGATGTAAATACTATAATCCAGCAAGCTGATATTGTTACTTTCCATGTTCCGTTAACTTCAGAAACTCATCACATGGTAGATGAAGTTTTATTAGGTAACCTCAAAAAAGGGGGTGTTTTGATTAATACTGCCAGAGGAAAAATCATTGATTTAAAGGCAGTCGAGGCATTTATGCAGAAACGGCAGGATATTCATTTTATTTTTGATGTCTATGAAAATGAACCTGAAATTCCGGAATTTATGTTAAATCAGCAGGAAAACTTCACACTGACTCCACATATTGGAGCTTACTCAATCGAATCCAAACAGAAACGGAGTGAAGAGTGTTTGGAACAAATTCATGCCTATTTCTCTGGAAAAAAGGTACATGGCAGGATTGATCTAAAACGGGGATACTGAATCTTTGTCTCCTGTTTTTGCAAGAACTGTAGTGATTTTGAAACAATAATCTCCAATATGTTCTAAGTGTTTTAAAATATCCAGGAAAATCATTTCACCCTTAATATCTGCACCCTGAGAGATGTTTTTTCGGCTGGTTTTCTTTAGTGTTTTTTTCTTTTCATCAATTTCATTTTCCATTTCTGCGGCAATACTCACATCAGGATATACAGATCTTCTCTGTAAATGATCTGAAATAAAGTTAATAAAGTCTAGTATTTCATAAGTATAATTTTCTATTTCTGTATTCGCATTTTTGTGAAATTTTAACTTCTTTCTTAACTTTTTATCTAATTGCTCATAAAGGGCTCGAATCGTTTTAGTCATTAGATCTAATTCAAAAAGTATCATTAAATTGGAAGAAATTAACAGGGCTTCTGGTTCACTCAATGATTCTGTTGTAACATCAACAATTGATTTGGTGATATCATCCCGCCTGGTTTTTAGTTTTCTATACATTCCTAACATTGTTTCATTTAAATCTTCCAATTCATTTTCATCAAAAGTTAATGCATTGATAAAATTCAGCAATAATCCATGATTTGATAATGAAATTTCAGATATTTCATGATTGATATTAATGATTTTTACATCTGAAGAATGAGGAATGATGTTTAAAGTGTAGGGAGTGGATAAAATAGTCTTTTTATCTGGATATTTTTCCGGCCAAATCTTTACTAAAAGATCTTTAAAGTGGTTTACAAACCATACAAGGAGTAATACATTTACTACATTGAAAAAGGTATGAAATGCTGATAAATGAAAAGGCAAATTAGCAGGATTATGAATACTTCCAGGGACGATCAGATCAATCATCCGGGTAAAGGGATAAAACAGGAGAACCATCCAGAGAGTCCCAAAAATATTAATTAGCAAATGGGCAAAAGCTGATCGTTTTGCATTAGTTACCATCTGAATGGAGGCAATAATTGCAGTAATGGTTGTTCCTAAATTGGCTCCCAGGACAATGGCACAGGCAATATTGTAATCAATCCATCCTTTATAAGCTAAGGTAATGGTAATGGCTGATGTAGCACTTGATGATTGTATAATAATGGTTAATAAAGCTCCAATGAGAATAAAAATAATGATGGATAAGTATCCTTGAGAAGTAAATAAGGTGAGAAATTCTAAAGCATGAGCATATTTATGGATATCTGGTAATTGATCTTTTAAAATGGACAAGCCAAGAAATAATAATCCAAAACCAAAGAAAAATTCTCCGATATTTCGCTGTGTACTTTTGGCACTAAATGACAAAGGGAGGCTGATTGCAATAAAAGGAAGAGTAAAATACATAATATCCATTTTAAAACCAAAAAAGGAAATGACCCAAGCGGTAAATGTTGTTCCTATATTAGCGCCCAGTATCACATTGATAGCCTGTATTAAAGAAATCAATCCTGCATTTACCAAACTAACCAGAATAACAGTGGTGGCAGAAGAGGATTGGATAACAGATGTAAAAATAACTCCGGTTAAAATCCCGCTCAAGCGGTTTTTACTGATGAAATAGAGTGCTCTTTTTAAACGGTTCCCACTAGATAATTGTAAACCAGTACTCATGATTCGCATGCCGAACAAAAAAAGGCCTAAACCACCAATGATGTAAATGATTTGCAGGAGTATTAAAAGTATATTAATGATCATGGTGTCCTTCTGATTGAAAAATGTATTTATCAGAACTATTGTTTTTAAGAAATTTACTCAGTTCTTTCCCTAAACCCGGCAATTTAAAATACTTATCCAGCATATTGAGTTTATCACTAAATTTAATGGCTCCTGATAACTCAAAATAATTATGAGCTGTATGTTGATCAATAATAAAGGGCAATTTATTCTGGCTTAATAAGATATAGTTCATTAGCAAATTACCTGTACGGTGATTTCCTTCGATAAAAAGCTGGGGTTGACTGAGCTGACGAAAATAAAATCCACTAGCCAATTTATATCCTTTTAAACTGTTTTCTTCATTCTGATACCATTTAAACAAATGGACAATATTTTTTTGATACTTTGTTCGGGTTGCCATAATATGGCTGTGATATTCATACTTTTTCTTAAAATTAGCACCACAGAGGACAATATGATTAAACTCTAATAATGAATAGAGACCAGCTTTTGAAAATATTTTAATATTACTGCGCAATAGTTGATTCAGAAAACGATAGGCTTCCACAATATTGGTAACCATACACTCAGTCATATCTTCTCTTTTAATTGATAATTTTGAATTAATTTGGTCAAAATTTTTATAAACTGAAAATAATGATTTTTCTATTTCTTCTAAATTAAATAAATACTTCATGATCCTACCAAATATAAAATCTCATTAATATATCATTTTCAAAGAACATTTAAAACAAGAATATGTCATATAATGCATTTTTACAATATTTTCAGCTGTTTTTTTTATTTTTAATACACTTAATAGGTAAGTAAAACAGATAATTGTGAAGAATATGTTAATTTTTTTTAAGTGAATCAAATTTATGAAATTTCCTGACGCATTTGATTATCTAATTCTATATATTTAGGGTGTAAACGGTAATAGCTTTTTTCATTTTTTCTTCTTTGATCTCTGATGTCTAATAAAGCGGTAATCATTTTGTTACGGACATATTGAGATAACTCAGAGAGTTTCATGTCCTGGTACTCTTCATAGGGGATCGGATCAAGTGTTTTTAGATGGACATGAGTATCCCGAATCCAGAATGAAAGGGGGCGAATGACATTCCAGCCATCAAAGATAACCGGTACAATATCCGCTTTAGTTTCTTTGGCAATCTTAAAAGATCCATTTTGAAATTTGCCAATCTTACTATCCTTGCTTTTTGTTCCTTCCGGATAAATTGCTAAGGAAGAACCATTTTCCAATTTATGAACCGTTTCATAATAAGCTTTTATCCGATCCTGGGGACTGGTTTTCATAATAATATTACCTGCCAGTAATGAAACCAATCCAACTAATGGAATTTTTAAATAGCTCTCTTTCATGACCGATTTGATGGCTCCAGGCAGAGCATACATAGCAATCACATCAAAAATGGAACAATGGTTGAGTACATATATTCGCCGCTCACCTTTAGCTGGAGCTTTTAAGTCACCAAAATCAAAATGATTTCTTTGTACAAAATTGAGAAAATAGAAAATCTCACAAAAAAATTTTATCATATAAGCAATAACTTTGCGGTTTTTGTCAAAGGGTAAAGTAATCAAAAAGACAAAAGGGGCAATAATGATTTGCATGATATTAACCAATACAAACATGAGATATCCCCAGAATGTATAAAACCAGTGGAAAAAAGTTATTTTGTCAGGTACATCTTTTGGCATAATCATTCCTTATGGTAAAGCGTAAAAAAAATTTATTTTAAAAGATAGTGCATAAGAGTGTATAAGTATATTTTTTTGTAAAATATTAGTTGATTGGCTTAATGATTGCACTTCATTAAAATTCTGCCTATTATAGCATATTTTATTCAGGAAATATATAAAAAAACCTCCCCAAAGGGAGATTTATCACATTTGAAAGATATAAAGAGTTAAAATAACAAATGATTAGTCTTTTTTTGCTTCATTAGCAAATCGAAAATCGATAAATTTTTCCAGATCGATGATCTTGCCGATTTCCATTTTTTCATGCATATAGCGCTGCATTCGATCCAGGTCGTCAATAACCGGATAGAGATCATTTAAAGTAATACCCATGGGTTCTTCCAGTACATTTTTTAAAACCTCAACCGTTAAGCCCAGTTTTTTTTGGGGATCTAAAAAGTCAACTGCGATTTCAGCTGCAACAGATTTGTTTGAATCGGCAAATTTACCGCATTCTGTTAAGTATTGCGTAAACTCAAACATGGCATCCGGGAATTGATCAATAATTTCCTGCCGCATAGCTACAATACAACATGGGTGATCTTTCCAGCGGGTTTTTGATAAAAACTGGAGTTCTGCAATTCCTTTATTGATGGCATTTGACCCAATTGGTTCAGCAACAATAAAACCGGCAATTTCTTTATTCAACATCATACTTCGCGGCATTTGAATTGGCGGCACGACTTCAAAAGTAACATTGATTTCTGGATGTTCAGGGCCGGGAACACCAGGTTTTAAGCCTAATTCAGATAGAAATTCATGAGCCAGCATATTATGAATAGACATCTTATGAGGAATATTAACGATTTTATTCATATACGCCTCTCTCAATGATTCACTTTCTCTGATTTCTTTGTGTGTTGAGCGTACAAAAACACTGCCATTTTTATGTGCAAAGCTGATTAATTTAATAGGAACTTCATAGGCAAATAAATCCATGGCTATAGGAGCTAATACAAATGCACCATCTATTGATTGGTTTTCAACTGCTTCAATAATAGGATTCCAGCCTGGCATACTTTGTGTGACTAAATCAAAATATTTTGGTTTTATTTCACCTTTAGCAATGCGGTCTTTTAAAACGCCTAAAGCTAGGTGGTCTGTTATTTGAATGTGGCCAATTCTTAATTGCAATTTTCCATCAACAACAGAAGGAGCTTTAGCTGCTGGTTTTTCTTCTACTTCTTCTCCCAAAGCCTTTAATATAGCTGTTTTTAACTGATCTGCATTAAAGGGTTTTGCAATATGAGAATTCGCACCAGCATTGCGAGCTTCTTCAATTTTTGCTTTATCTCCCTGAGCTGTTGCCATAACAAAAGGGGTTTCTTTATACTGATCATTAGCCCGAGCCCATAGTAAGAGCTCTAACCCATTTTTTTCCGGCATATTCCAGTCGCTAATTATCAGATCATATTTGGCTTCTTGCAATTTATCTATTCCATCTGCTCCGTCATTAGCAATGGTAACCTCTTCTAATCCGATTTGTTTTAAATTGGAGAGAAATAGTTTTTTCATAAAACTGGAGTCTTCTGCAACCAGGACTTTTAACTTAGCATTTAAATCCATTATCTGCTCCTTATCATTACATTACAAGTGTACTTTTTTAAAGTATTGATTATATCTATATAAAAGTGTAGTTCAAAAAAAAAAAACAGTCAATACGGGATTAGTAATTTATACTAATTCATAAAATAATTTGTGCTTTCCTTAAAATTTGGATTTAAACCTTATCATACCTCTTTTTGTTCTTTCACCTGACTTAACAGGATCGCACCAAATATAAAGAGGATAAAAATGCTCAATACACCATATTTTGAATCTCCTGTTTTTAAGCCCACATATCCCATTATAAAAGGGCCTAAAATAGCAGCAAATTTTCCAAAAATATTAAAGAAACCAAAATATTCTGCTGATTTTTCAGGAGGGATGAGTTTTCCAAATAATGAACGGCTTAAAGCTTGTATTCCACCTTGAGAAGAAGCAACAAGAATAGATAGTACCCAAAAAAGAACTTTTTTTATTTCATTCGATGGAATGGCAGGTATGATAAACGCAACAAAAGTAATAATTGAATAAACAATAATTCCAATATATATCATTGTTTTTGCAGAAAACAACTTTGCCAACTTCCCATATAGTAAAGCAAAAGGAAAGGCAACAATTTGTATCACTAAGATAGCCAGGATTAGAAAGGTTGTACTTAAGCCTATATCTCTCCCATATGCAGTCGCCATGGTTATGATGGTTCCAACACCATCGATATAAAAAAAGTAGGCTAATAGAAAAAAGAAGAGATTTCTTTGAGTGAAGATAGATAATGCTGTTTGAATTAAATTACGAAAGCTGTCAATTATGAGATTTCCTCTTCTTTTTATATAATGTTTTTGCTTTACATTAAAAAAAAGGGGTAGAGAAAATAAAAACCACCACAGAGCAACTATGATAAAACTTAGTTTAGCTGCAGTTAATGAAATAGCTCCAATTTGACCTGGTTCTTTGATCAATTGAACCAGGGCAAGCACACCGATAAAAGGGATACAGCTTCCAATATAACCCCATCCAAAACCACTAGCAGAAATCCAGTCCATCCGGTCTTTGCTGGTAACATCAATTAGGAAGGAATCATAAAAGATATTTGCACCAGCCCAGCCAACTCTGGCTATAACAAAAAGAATCAGGCAGAATTGCCATTGTCCAGGTTTTATAAATAATAACAATAATGTAAATAAAAGACCTAGTAAAATAAAGGAGGTAATAAATTTCTTTTTTGACCCCTTGTGATCGGCAAAAGCACCTAAAACAGGAGCAATAAAGGCTAACAAAAGTGAAGCAATAGAATTGGCTCTTCCCCAGTTCCAGGTTGAAACATGCCCTTCAACTCCGGTAGAAGCAATATCCTTAAAAAAAATTGGCATAATAGCTGTTACCATGACCAGAACAAAAGCAGAGTTCGCTACATCATAAAGAATCCAGCTGATTTCCTGTTTATCCATTTTACTCATGAAAAAATCCTGACTTTTTTATATAACTATACAATAATTGTTAAAAAAAAGTGAATTTTTGTTACCAATTACTGATTATTGGTAATTGAGCAATAATTATTAAAAATAGATCATTACAGTAAATCCAGATAAATTTAGCAAATAAACCAGATAACAGTCCAATGCATCCACCGGCTAGACAATCAGAAAAATAGTGATATCCACAAACCATGCGGGCAAAGGCTGATAAAAAACTGAGTACTATAAATAAGGAAAAAATTATGGGAAAAAACCAAAAAGGAATGACAAAAGCCATTAATCTGCTGATATGACCAGAAGGGAAAGAATAGGGATCAAAATGGAGTAAAAAAGGATTATCATGATAATTCATTCTTTTTCTTCTAATCGTATACTTTAATATAAATACCAGTATGGTTGTCAGGGTGAGAGCTAGTAATAGGGTAAAAAATACTTCTTTTTTTGACTGGAAAGATATAAAGAAGAGAAAAATCAAAAAAAGGGCGATACTGATTACCCCTCCGATTTTTGATACGTATTGAAATACTGGGTATTGAAATTTTTTTAATTGCTGAATAAAAAAAAGATCTATCTTGTTGATTTTGTTTATCACTGTAAATGACCAGATACTCAATAAAAGATCACAGGCCGCTATTTCCAAAAGGGCCTGTGATTATTGCTAATTTTTTTGTATTTTTTTAATAAAGCAATATGCAATAGCACTTTTTAAAATATAAAGTTCATCATGAAACTGAGTTTTTAAGAGGATTCCATCAGGATAAATAGCCATTAAAGTACCAGATATTTTTAAATCAATTGTCGAAAGGGCGACGGAAATATCTTTGCCAACATGTTTTTCTAAAAATTGATCCAGTCCAGTATTTTGATGACTCTCCCCAAAACAGATTGGAGGAACAAGGATTAAAAATACTAAAATTAAAAGTTGTGTTTTTCTCATTTTTTTGTGTCTTTCATATTAATTTCTAAAGGTTTAACCCTCCAAATATCTTTGGCATATTCGCTAATCGTTCTGTCGGTAGAGAATTTTCCCATATTTGCTACATTAAATATAGCTTTTTTGGTCCATTTTTCCTGATCCCGGTATTCTTCAGATATTCTTTTTTGGCACTCTAAGTAGGATTGAAAATCTGCCATATGCATATATGTATCATTTTTTATTAAAATATCAACCAAAGGTTGAAAAAGGGCTGGATTTTCTGGAGAAAAAAAGCCGCAGGAGATGAGATCAACCACCTTCTTTAATAAAGGATTATTTTGATAGTAATCATAAGGATTGTAACCTTCTGCCCGGAGTTTTTCTACTTCTTCCACTTTTAAACCAAAGATAAAAATATTATCATCACCAACTTCTTCAGCAATTTCAATATTTGCACCATCCAGAGTCCCGACAGTTAATGCTCCATTTAAAGCAAACTTCATATTTCCAGTCCCGCTGGCTTCTTTTCCTGCAGTTGAAATCTGTTCTGATAAATCAGAAGCTGGAAAAATTTTTTCAGCTAAAGAAACCCGGTAATTCGGTAGAAAAACAACTTTGATTTTGTTTTGAATTGCTGGATCATGATTTACAATTGCTGCAATACTATTAATTAATTTAATAATAAGTTTGGCAATGTAATAACCTGGAGCTGCTTTGGCACCAAAAATAAAGGTTCTAGGAACAAAATTCGGATCAGGATTACTCTTTAAATCAATATACATAGCAACGATGTGAATAGCATTTAAAAGTTGTCTTTTATATTCATGAAGTCTTTTGACTTGAACATCAAAAATGGAATTGGTATCAACTTCAATCCCGGTTTCTTTCTTAATGATATCAGCTAAAATTTCTTTATTTTCTTTTTTGATTTTTTGCCATTCTTTCACAAAAGCCTTATCTTCAACTAATTTTTCTAAATTTTTTAGTTCATAGAGGTCTGTAATCCATTTATTGCCGATTTTATCAGTGATTAGTTCAGAAAGCTTGGGATTGGATTTTAAAAGCCAGCGGCGTTGAGTAATACCGTTTGTCTTGTTATTAAATCGCTGTGGAAAAATTTCATAAAAATCTTTTAAAACTTTACTTTTTAAGAGTTCTGAATGGAGTTCTGCAACACCATTGGTCGAATGGCTGCCAATCATGGCTAAAAAGGCCATTCTAACATAACGTTCTCCGCTTTCATCAATAATGGAAACCCTTCTTAATCGATCCACATCTCCTGGAAACTGCATAGAAACATGGGTTAAAAAATCATAATTTATTTTATAAATAATTTGCATAATCCTTGGGAGAAGCTGTTCCATCATACCAACGGGCCATTTTTCCAAAGCTTCTGGTAATAAAGTATGATTTGTATAAGCAAAAGTTTTTATAGTAATATCCCAGGCTTCATCCCAGCCTAAGCGGTGTTCATCCACTAAAAGACGCATCAATTCTGGTACAGCAATTGCAGGGTGGGTATCATTTAACTGAATGGCAACTTTGTCCGGGAATTTTTTAAATTCATCATTATATTTTAAAAATCTTCGAATAATATCCTGAAGACTGGCACTAACAAAAAAGTACTGCTGCTGTAATCTTAAAACTTTTCCCATTACCGTTAAATCATTTGGATAAAGTACTTTGGAAATGTTTTCCCATTTATTTTTTTCTTCAACAGCTTCAATATAATTTCCCATATTAAACTCATGAAGGTTAAATTGGTTCGTGGCCTTTGCTGTCCAGAGGCGGAGTGTATTAACTGTATCATTACCATAACCAGGGATAGGGATGTCATAGGGGATGGCAAAAACATCTTCTGTATCTTCCCAGCGGTAGCGGGTAACACCAAAAGGGTCCTGAAACTCTTTTACCCAACCATAAAATCGAATGCGCATTTCAAATTCTGGCCGTTCAATTTCCCAGGGGTTACCGAGTTTCAACCAATTATCTGGTTCTTCGACTTGATAACCATTGGTTATAGATTGATTAAAAATACCATAATCATAACGAATTCCATACCCATTACAAGGCAATTTTAACGTTGCCATGGAATCAAGAAAACAGGCTGCTAATCTTCCTAAACCCCCATTACCTAAACCGGCATCTTTTTCTTCCTCCCGGATGATAGACAAATCCAATCCCAATTCTTTCATGGCTTCTTCACATTCCTCAAAAATGTCTAAATTGATTAAGCTGTTTCCCAATGTTCGGCCCATTAAAAATTCCAGTGAAAGGTAATAGGCTCTTTTTTTGTTGGATTTATAATAGGTTTGCTGTGTTTTAATCCAGCGTTCGATCATCATGTCCCGAATCACTAAAGATAAGGCAAAAAAATTATCATGGTCTGTAGCAGTGTATTCGTCTTTTGCTAATGAATATTTACGGTGTTCCAAAAATTGACTTTTAATTTTCTCCACTATATCCTTTTTTAATGTTTTCATTACAAGCTCTCCTGCTTTAATAGTTTGTTTTGTTAATAAATCCAAATTTATTTTAAAAGAATGTCATAAAAAGTGCAACTTTTTTATTGTTTTTCTTGTGCACAAAAAAGCCATGCAATTTTTTTCCTAATTTCAGATTAATAAATTTGCTGGGATTACATCCTCAATTTTTTTAGTTTGATCATAATAATGATCGATTATTTTTTTTATAATGACTGAAAGCTCAGGATCTGTACCATAAGAGGAGTCTCTTAAATTCTCAATAATCTCCAAGGCAATATTTTGGATATTTTTATCAGTGTGAATCAGATATTTACCAATATGATAAAGATCAGAAACACTTAACTGATATAATTGAAAACCAGAACGATCTGAATGATATTGTGAATCCAGTACACCTAAACAAGCTAAAATAGTATTGGGTAATAATGTGTGAGGCTGATGATGAATTAAAAGACTTAAGGTCTGTTGGATTAAGTCTCCAGTAGCTTTAAATTTGCAAAAAAAGGAGAGAGCTTGTCGATTACTGAATAATTTTTCAGTAGCCTCAGGGATATTGCGATTTAATATTTTGATAAAAAGAGAATAATTAGTCTGGTTTATTGTCACTGTGGTAAGGTATCCGGCAAAAGCAATAATTCCAGACTGCGCTTCTTGACTATTGTCCCGAAGCATACTATCCAGCATTTCAGCAGAAAACATGGCAATCCTCTTCTGGTTGTAAAAAACTAGTTATTCTGATAATTCTTGAACATATTTTGCTTGACACTATACATTAATATTATATGATGAGCTGTATTAGAATGGTAAAAAATTTAGTATTTTTTTTTGGAAAAAGTTAGGATTATGGAAGAAATCGTAAAAAAATATATTTATGAAATAAAACCGGTTTATAAAATACTTGCCTTTTTTTTCTTTGGTTTTTTATGGGCCCTAGCCAATGTAGGGTATTCGGTTGCCTTGTTAACCTGGTTTGCATTTGTCCCTTTTTTGTTTTTGATTAAATATGAAAACATGAAAAGAGGAGTATTGCTTTCTTTTATCTTTGGCTTTACAGTCTATATTTTTAATCTTTGGTGGATGATGAATCCGTTTCTTGCTTATTTTGATTTAAATAATCAATTTTTAACTGGTTTAGCCTTAGGTTTACTCGTTGTGTGTGGATTATCAGCTTATTTTGGTTTTTCCTACTCATTAATTTTTTTGATCTCTCGCTTTATCACCTACCGAAAAAATAAAAAACTCTTTTATTTGGTGGTCCCTGTTGTATATACAGTAGTTGATTATTTTTATCCTAAACTTTGGGCAGACCAATTAGGGTATTCTCAATATGTTTTTTTTCACTTTTCTCAGGTGGCAGATATTTTTGGGGTTTCCTTTATCTCATTATTAATTGTTTTTAGCAACTGTGCAATCATTGATTTGATAGAGGCAATCTGGTATAAAAAGAATGTTTTCAAACATGGAGCCATGTTTGTGGTGGTCATTGCTCTGGTTATTTCCAGTAGTATATATGGAATTTTTCGTTATCGTAATATTTTAGAAAAAATTGAACAGAGTGAAAAGGTAAAAGTTGGCTTGGTTCAGGGAAATCTGACTGGATTTGACAAGATGACCATTCCTAATTCATTTACTATTGATAAATATAACCGATTAGCTGAAGAACTATTAGAGGAAGACCTGGATATTATGGTTTGGCCGGAAACAGTTATTCCCGCAACTTATTCGTCAGCAAAAATGGATTTTAGTAATGTGAAAAAGTTTAAAAAATTTCCTCTTTTATTCGGTACGCATATTGTAGAAGAACATGAAGATGGGGACGATGAATATTATAATTCATTGGTTTTATTATCTGAAAATCAACAAAAATTAGATTCCTATTATAAAATGCAATTACTGCCCTTTATTGAAGATATGCCTCTTGATTTTATCTTAGGTCCTGTTTTACAACTTTATTCTGCCGGAGAGTTTTCACGAGGTAAAGATTATAAATTACTCCATTTAGATAAAATGAAAATTGCAGCAAATATTTGTTATGAAGCCCTCTTTGCCAATCATATTAGAAAATCACTCTCTGTCGGAGAAGAACGGGCAAATATTCTTATCAATGCAACCAATGACTCCTGGTATGGCCGGTCTATTGAACCGATGATGCATTTGCACATTGCCGGTATGCGCGCTATTGAGAATCGAATTTTTTTAGTTCGTTCAACTTGTACTGGTCATTCAGCAGTTTTTAATGCTGCAGGAGAATTAATAAATCCAACTAATCAAAAATCAAAAGAATGGTTTGAAAAGCAAGGTGAAAATCTGATAAAAAAAGCGGAAAAATTGATTTCTTTAAGTTCTCAAACAGCTCAAACCCTTTTATTAAAGGAAAAAGAACTTATTATTAGTTTGAAACAAAAAGAAAAATTTAACAAAGAGGAACTGGTAAAGACTTTTCAGTTTCTTGATGAATTTTCCAGGCAAATCTTAATAAATTATCCGGAGTATAAAACAGAAGCTAAGCGGATTAGCAAGTATAAAGAAAGGCTTATCAATTTTTTAATAAAAATAGATTCTAAATCTGAAGTAAATCTTGAAAATCTGGTGTTAGATCGAGTTTTAAATATTAACAAATACATAAGCAGGATAGAGAAGAAATCAAAAGGCCTGAGAAAAACCGGAAAAAATCTTACGAACTTACGCGAATCCGATCTGGACCAATATATTTCACCCTTATTCTTTGAAGATACTACTGTTTACCAGGCTGCTTTGATGGAAGATGAGACCATTTTTAACCTGGGCGGGTGGATTTTTATTTATATACTGGCCATTGGATTATTGATAAATTTAATCATTATTTTTGTGGTTCGCTTTTATAAAATTCAAGCAAAGCGTAGAGCTATTAAAGAAATTCAGGAGAGGAGAAAAATAATTCAACTCTGGCTGGATTAAAGGTTGTTTAAAATGATAAATCTTTAATAATTAATGATAGAGAAAGCAAATGAAAAATAAAATCACTATTCTTATCTTTTTATTGATTATTCTTTTTCAAAATTATTCTGACCAGTGGCGGATTAATAAGAGTTCTAACTATCTAAGAATTACAGATTGTATTATCAGAGATATTGATGGGGATCAAATTGATGAAATTATCATAGCTTCCTATTCATTTAAAGGGAAGTTTATAGATATTTACCGTTTAAAAAATGGTCAGCTGTTATTATTAGATAAAAAAAAGGTTCCAAAGCAAACTATTTTTTTTGATGTAGGTGATATTGATAATGACAAAAAAACAGATATCGTTTTTTTAGCTAGTGATGGCCTCTATTTTTCACCGATTTCAGAAAATCTTCGTTTACCCAATGTGCCTGATTTTTATACAGAAACTCCAAAAGATCAGGTCAGTCAGTACCGTTATATTCCCCACATACACTCTGAACTGGTAGTTTCTCAACCAGAGTTGTTAGCTGATGTTCCTTTAGTTGTTGATTTAGATGGAAATGGAACGAATGAGCTGATAATAGAAAACATCCGGGCTATTGAGATTTATGATACTAAGAACTTTAAGAAAACAGCTACTATAGATTTAGAGTCTATCCTGGAATTTTCTCTCGTTCCTGGTCAAATTTACCCCCATTATATCTTTTATACATTACCCATTATTCAGATAACGGATATTGATAATGATAATAAAAAAGAAATTATTACAAAGTTTCCGCGTTCAATGAATATTTACAGCCATCAGGGTATTAACAATTGGCAATTAAAAAAAAGAGTGATAGTAAATGAGGATAATGTCTATTTTTTATCTGATTCATTTGTGAAATTTTCTTTCCCTGTGATTGAAGATTTGAATGGCGATCACATAAAAGAATTGATTATCTCTTCTGCAAATTTGGATATGCCGCGCTTGAGATTTGAGGCAGTCGGAGATGTCTATTATTTTAATAAAGAAGATATTTCTCGTCATACCAATAGCCGGATTGTGGTAAAGGGAATTCCTCTCAACCTTCCCCGTTTTTTTCATATCAGCAGTATGAAAAATAAAGATTTACTGGTGCCGGCTATTCCATTTAACCTGTTTTCCATATTTGGTATCCTTTCGGGACAGGGTAATATAGATGTGCCTTTTCTTTATTATCAACAATCTGATAATGGTTCTTATGAAGATTTTAAACCAAAAAAAGCCTTTGAAATTCCTTTTCGTATCGAAAATATTATGTCATTTGTAGAAGAAGTGCCTTTTGATCAATACCAAAAAGGGAAATTTCCTGATTTTTACTATTTTGATCATAAATTAAAAGATAAAAAAGTAAATATTTTACATTATTATTATGGTAAAAAATCATATGCTGATGAAGTGATTGCTACACTTGATATTCCTGCTTATACTCCTGAACTTCCGGCAAATTTGAAGTTAGGAAATTTTACGAAT